>DATGHL010000023.1 GCA_035308025.1 Candidatus Binataceae bacterium | reverse complement strand
TAGGATGGTTCCTGATCGCGGACGTCGTGGCGGGACGACCGTTTTACACGCCCGCGCTGCTCGGTGCGGCGATCTTTGGCGGACTCCATCCGACCGGTGTTGTGACGCCGACTGCTGCCCTCGTGCTCGGTTACACTGCGCTGCACTTTTTCGGTTTCATCATGTTCGGAATCGCGGCCTCGATCACGATGGTGGCGTCCGAGTATGAGCCGCTGGCGGCGCTCGGCGTGCTCGTGCTGTTCGCCTGGTTCGAGCTCTGCTTCGCGGGCTTCGTGACGTTTCTCGATCAGCAGGCGATTGGGGAAATCGGCTGGTGGAACATTATCGGCGCCAACGTGCTCGCGCTCGCCGCGATTATCACCTATTACGAACTGGGCCACCCGCGCGTGGTGCCGCGCCTGTTCGAGCGCTGGGATCGCATGCGCGACGAACCCCGCGCCGATCATCGCGAAGCTCACCCGGAGATTGGGACCGGAAGATAGAAAACGGGCCGCTGAACGCGTTCTGCCCTGTGCCCGGGCGATAATTCAAGAGGAGGAGGTTGCGCCTATCGACTAGTCAACAATCCAGAATAAGTAGTTTGAGGTAACGGTATTGCCTAGAAAGGGGAGGAAACCAGGACTATAGGGAGAGGGGTATGCCTACTGGAACTCGTCAACTAATATTTGTATTAGTCTTGTCAGTCTCCTTTATTGTCTCTTCCGATGGATTCGCGGGAACACAACCCTTCTTCGGATCCGGGACGTATACGAACGTAAATTCGAGTTTTACGTATGACGGCGCCGCCTCGGCGGCTTTGCTGACTGGTTCTGAAAAGACCAACATCGGTCCGTCAACCTTTCAGGTCGTCTCTGAAGTATCGCCAAGTACGGTTGTCTGCACGGCGCCCGATGGCACCGCGGGCACAACCTTTAACCTCGTGCAAACAGACGCGGCCGGCGCTTGGCCTCAGGGCCAGTTATATTTCACCGCGGTCGGCGCCGCGGTTGGCAGTCAATGCGTCAGCAACACAACCGGATCAAACGGCGGGAGCATTACGTACACCATAACCGGTGGGACCGGGCCGTTTACTGGAGCCTCGGGCACGACCCTCCTCAAGTTTGTCGGTCAGACACTTGCGGCACCGGGCAGCCCCGCCGGAAGCAACGGGATTTTCGGTGCGGGTCAATTTACCTTCAGTGGCTCGTTAACTAAGTAGCGCCAACTAACCTTTCCGCCGATCATTCCACGGCCTCGGTTACACGGATAACCGAGGCCGCCCTTTTCCTCGCGCATTGAGCACGTCACGATGCCCTAGCCCCGCGTACGATTTGGTATTCGTGCCAGGTCAGGCCAATCACGATAAGGTCGAGTGCAGTGAGGAGCACAAGCATCGGCGAGGGCGCGATGCGAAGCTGGTACACTTGGTAGGCGATAAACAGAACGAAGGCGATGATTGCGGCAGGATAAGCCCAGAGTCGGTTTCGGATCAGATTCACGACCAAAAATAATTTCACCAGGCCGTGGCTCAGGAGATATGCCGCCGCGAAGTTTCGTCTGTGCGCCAGAAATGGAAACAAATGATGCTGAATCGCGCCCGCGATAAAATCGGTCGGATCTTCGATCAGTTCATCCTGAATCATAAAGCCGATCACGTGGATCGTCGCGACCCGGAAGACGAGTGCCATACCCACGATGATTTCGACGACGCCATCGAGCGCCTTGCCGAGAATGCTCCAGACGAAAAGCAGACGGAGCCGGCGTTCGCTGGCTAGCGACCTGATTCTCATCGGGGGGTGAGCAGCGGGCGTGTATTTTCTTACAGTCCGAGCACGTCGCGCATCGAGTAGAGGCCCGGCGGCTGCGCTTCGAGCCACGCCGCGGCGCGCAGCGCGCCACGTGCGAGCGCCTCGCGGCTCTGAGCGCGATGCGTGAGTTCGAGGCGCTCCGCCTGCCCGCCGAAATAGACCGTATGATCGCCCACGGCGTCGCCAGCGCGCAGCCCAAACACGCCGATTTTTTCGGGCGATCGCACTCCAGTAATCCCCTCGCGTCCGAAGACCGCGCTCGATTGAAACTCCAGGCCACGCGCCTCCGCGATCGTCCGGCCCAGCGCCAATGCCGTGCCGCTCGGCGCGTCGATCTTCGTGCCATGATGGATTTCGAGCACTTCCGCGTCGAAGTTGCCGAGAATCTTCGCGACCTCAGCCGTGATCTTCATCAGGACGTTGATCCCGATGCTCATATTGGGCGCGATCACCGTGCGGGTGCGCCGCGCCAGTTCGCCCGCCCGCGCTTCCATGGCCGGGGTGAATCCGGTCGAGCCGATCACGATCGCCGCGCCCGACGCCGCCGCGATTTCGAGGTGCTCGAGCGAGGCCGCCGCGGTGGTGAAATCGAGCGTGACGGTATCGGGCCGCGCGATCGTCGCGTAATCCGCGACGACTGGAACGCCGCTGCGGCCGACGCCCGCCAGCTCACCCGCATCCTGGCCGTTGAACCCAGCCGCCGCCGCTTCGAGGGCGCCTGCGAGCTGATGTTGCTTTTCGCGCAAGATCAACGAGACTAGCAGACGGCCCATCCGGCCGCCCGCGCCTGAGATGATCAACTTTGCCATGTGAGGTTAACCTCCCGCGTTGCGACAGGTTGCGCCGTCAGGTAGCCCGAAGTCTCTGGGGAAGTTCTGCGCCGGCCTGATTTGTCGTCCTGAGCCGGTGAGCAGCGCGAACCGTGTCGAAGGACCTACGCGAAGCGCTTCTATCACCGCGACTTGCTCGGCGCTCCCTAGGCGCTCGCGGCGGGCGCCGCCGGCGCCGCGGCAGCAGGAGCCGCGGCCGCATCGGTCTTTGGGCCGCGCTTGGCCGCAAAATGCTCCTCGCACAAGCTGCCGCGAAACCGATGTTTGCGACATTTCTCGAAAGTGCAGGTCTTATAGCGCGCCTTTGGCATCTCGCCGGCCTTCCACAGCCGATAGTGCTTGCGGCAGTAGCCCTTCGCGATAATCTCGCGCGTACACTCGTTCGCTTTGCAAGTTTGCTCGTTCGCCATTAAATCCCTGATGCTGCTCGTTCGATTCAGCCTTCCGGCCGCGTAGTGCCACAGAATACCGCCCCGCAGCCGAACTTCATAGAGCAGCCTACCCGCTGGGGCGAAGCGAAATTCGTCCGCGCCCGCCACTACGATGCTGCGAGCTGCGAATTGGTCAGGCAGCCGATCGCAGCAGGCGATAGAGCGGTTCGAGCTCGCGAAAGGCCTCGAGCAGCTCAGCGCGATCGAGCCGAATCGATTCGCGGACGTTCCAGCCGAAACCGAGGTCGAGGCCGCCGGTCTTCTTCGCGAGTCCCTCGGCCAGCGTCGTGAAGAATTCCGGCGTGGCCGCCTCACCTTCGGGCAACTGCGTGAAATCCCACTTGTCGTAGCGCGAAATCTTTGTGCCCTTAAATTCCTTGACGAGCTGCGCCGCTCGCGCTTTGAGATTCGACGCCATCGCGGATCGATTGTCCGCCTCCGACTTAACGACCGCACGAGCGTGGAGTCCCGCGCCGGAGATGCACAACGCCAGGTAGCCGTAGCGTTTGTAGCCGCGCGGCGAGGGTCCGAAAGCCGCCCACGTCTCGGGCGGCGGATTTACCGTGCGCCGCGCATGTTTGGCGACATGCGGAAAAAACTCCATGTGAGTTTTGCGCGCGAGCTCAGGGGCCAGCTCGTCGCCGAGCTTGATCAACTTCGGCCGCACGTGCGCATAGATTTGCTGCATCCGCTGATTGAAGCCCTCAACCTTGAAGACCGCGAAATCGCCCGCTGTGAAGCCTAACGTCGCCACGCGCCTGTCACCCTGATTGCGAATTAAATCGATCGCCAGCGCTATCGATCGCTTATGGCGGCCGCCCTGTCAAACGATTCCGCCTACAAAGCGCGGCCTATTTGCGCTACAAGGAGGAAACTTAGATCGCCGCAGGTGGATCACGATGGAGATGAGCGACAGCCCGGAGCAAGCGGAATTTCGCGCGCGGGCGCGCGACTGGCTCGCGCGCAACAAGCCCAGCAACATTATGGATCGTGGCTTCGCGCTTGCAATCGACGACGAGAGTGTCAGGGCGCTCAAGGACTGGCAGCGGCGGCTCTACGACGCGGGCTATCTCGGCATCTCGTGGCCGGTCGAATATGGCGGTCAGGGCCTTACCATCATCGAGGGCGCCATATTCAACGAGGAAGTCGCGCGCGCTCGCGCCCCGGCGCCGCTCAATGAATTGGGCCTCGCGATGGGTGGTCCGACGATCCTCGAACACGGCACGGAGGAGCAGAAACGGCGCTATATCAAAAAAATCCTGACCTGCGAGGAGATTTGGTGCCAGGGTTTTTCCGAGCCGTCCTCGGGCTCCGATCTCGCGGCGCTGCAA
Source organism: Candidatus Binataceae bacterium (assembly GCA_035308025.1). Lineage (NCBI taxonomy): Bacteria > Candidatus Binatota > Binatia (SeqCode) > Binatales (SeqCode) > Binataceae (SeqCode) > Binataceae bacterium (SeqCode). The sequence goes on along the minus strand of DATGHL010000023.1, from coordinate 80,380 downwards.
ACCAAGGCGATTCTCGACGGCGACCACTTCGTTGTCAACGGGCAGAAGGTCTGGACCTCGATCGGCCATCTCTCCGACTGGTGCATGCTGCTGGTCCGCACCGACTCGGCCGCCCCCAAGCATAAGGGCATCTCCTATCTGCTCGTCGATATGCACAGCGCGGGCATCACCGTGCAGCCGCTCCGCCAGATGACTGGCGAGGCCGAGTTCAATCAGATGTTTTTCGAGGACGTGCGGGTGCCGCGCGAGAATCTGCTCGGACCGCTCAACGGCGGATGGGGTGTCGCGCTCACCACGCTGATGAATGAACGGGCGACGCTCTCGCTCGCGATCGTTATGCGTTTCCAGAATGTCTTCAAGGATCTGGCGGAACTGGGCCGCCGCGTCATCCGCGAGGGCAACTCGAAGCTCGCTCCGCAGGTGATTCGCGACACGCTCGCACAGTTCTACATCGACGTCGAATCGATGAAATATCTCGCCTACCGCAACTTCTCGCGGCTGCAGCGCGGCGGGACGCCTGGGCCCGAAGGCTCGCTTTCGAAACTGCTCTGGAGCGAGCTCAATCAGCGGATGCAGGAGTTCGCGCTCGTCCTGCAAGGGCCGCGCGCGGCCCTCACCGAAGACTCGCCCCACATCGTCGATAAGGGACGCTGGCAATACGGTCTGATGCGTTCGCGCGGCAACACCATCGAAGAGGGGACCTCGGAAGTGCAGCGCGGGATTATCGCAGAACGGCTGCTCGGCCTCCCGAAGGGTTATTAAGCGCGCCGGTCTTCATTTCTTGTGGACCAGGATGGACTGGACTAGACTTAGTTCATCTATGAAAACGGTCAATATTCACGAAGCCAAGACCCATCTCTCGCGCCTCGTCGAAGAAGCCGCCGAAGGCAACGAAATTGTGATCGCAAAAGCAGGCAAGCCGCGAGCCCGGCTGGTCCCGTGCGCGCCCGCACGCAAAAAACCGCGCAAGTTCGGGAGCATGAAAGGCCAGATTTGGATCAGTGACGACTTTGACGCGCCGCTCCCGGACGAGGAATTGCGTCTCTGGGGCCTGAAGTGACGAGGCTGCTGTTGGACACTCATGTGTTGCTGTGGGTGGAAGAGGGCAGCCGGAAGCTTGGAAAAAAAGCGCGGGCGTTGATTGCTAACCCGGATGCTCAGATCTGGTTCAGCGCAGCGAGTGTCTGGGAGATTGCGAGCAAGGCCGCTCTCGGCCGCTTGCGACTGGCGAAGCCGGCAGCGCAGTGGTTGCCTGAGAAAATGCGCGAAAATGATCTGCGCCCACTGCCGCTAACGCAGGAGCACGCCCTCACGGCCGCAGACTTGCCGTGCTATCACGAGGATCCATTCGACCGCATGCTGATCGGTCAGGCGCAAATCGAGGACCTCCGAATTGTTACTGCTGACGCGCAGTTCGAGCGCTACGACGTCCGCCTGATCGACGCCACCGTCTGAGGCCCACCGTCTGAGGCCCACCGTCTGAGGCCATAGAGAAGCGCGAGGGCGCGAGCCTGACGGCTCACGCCCCGGCAACCTGTCTGCTAGCTCCGCCTAACGGGTGTGCTCGCGCACATACTGGCCGATGCGATCGATCGCCTGCTGACCCTCGGGCAGCAGCTTCGCGTAGACGTGCCAGACGTGGACCATGTCGTCCCAAACTTCAAGATCAACTTTAACCCCAGCCGCTTTGGCCTTCTCTGCGACCCGCGTCGAATCGTCGAGCAGGATTTCGGCGTCGCCGACCTGAAGCAGCATGGGCGGCAGCCCGCGATAATCGCCATGCAGCGGCGAGGCGAGCGGGTTTTTGGGATCGGCATTGCCGAGATATTTCTGGGCCATGCCGCCGAGACCGCCGCCGCCGACCATCGGGTCGCGTGATGCCCGCGTCTGCACCGACGCGCCCGTCCCTTCCATGTCCGTCCACGCCGAGATCGGAATTGCGGCGGCCGGCAGCGGCGTCTTTGCGTCGCGCAAAGCAAGCACCGCTGCGAGCGTCAGGCCGCCGCCCGCGGAGTCGCCCGCGATGACAATCTTGCCGGGCTTGTAGCCCTGCTCGAGCAGCCACCGATAGGCCGCCATCGCGTCTTCGACCGCGGCTGGAAATGGATGCTCGGGGGCGAGCCGATAATCGAGTGCGAGGGCCTTGGCCTGCGCGGCGCGGCTGATCCGCGCGATCATCGCGCGATGGGTGTTAATCGAGCCCATCACGTAACCGCCGCCATGCAGATAGAGAATCACCCGATCGTCTGCGGCCCCCGGCGCAACGATCCACTCCGCCGGCACGCCGCCTGCGATCACAGGTGTGACGGTCACGTCCTTGGCGACGCGCTCGGCGACCTTCTCCATTGCGCCGCGCATTTGCTCGATCGTGGTCTCCGGCTTCGCCGCCGGCACCGCGCGGATGATCTCGAGCACCTTGTTGAGTTGTTCACTAGCCATCAGAGTTGTCTCCTCCCTCGTTAGGGTTTGAGCATTGTACTAGCGGGCGCGACTGCCGCGCGCAGCGAGCAGGCGAGTCTGCGAGCTGCGTCCCGATAAAGTAGAGCGCGGCTGAACCTTGGCCGCCCACCGGGCTGCGTCAAGAATCAGGCGTGCCCGCCGCAAAGTCAACCTCGGCAATTCCGCTTAAGCGCTCGTGATGTGGCGCAGAACCTCGGCGTTCAGCTTGAGCTTCTCGCCCAGCCAGAGCGGATTCACGACGTGATCGGGATAGGCGTCGCCGGTATCGGGATGAACCAGGATGTTGAGGCCGGCGCGATTGATCATCAGCCACGGCACAATCCGCGCGAACTCCGGCGGCTCGAACTTCACCTGGTACATCGGCTGCGGATGCGGTCCGACCGGCTCTTCGCGCCAGCGCCCCATTACGACCTCGAAGCGTTTTTCGATCTCCCCGCGCAGCCGCTCCGCTGCGGGCCGCGAAGCCGCGTCGTAATAGATGTGCGCGTGGTAGAAACGGATGATCGACGAATCGAAGGGGTATTCCATCGTAGGCGGCCTCGCGAATCAGTCTGCGTCAGCGATCGCGAGCACCGCAAGCGCATGGGCCGATGGACCGCCAAGGCCCCTTGGCGCTGCGGCCTTGGCATCAGCGCTAACCAAAATTATCAGTTTGCAGTTCGCACATTGAACTTATCGGAACGTTTTGTTTGGCATGTCGTCTGCTCCATCACTCCTGTTCGATTAGCGAACGGAGGTTTCAGCAAATGGCAGCAGCAATCAAAAGAGTCGGCGACTTCTTCGATGAAGAGGCATTCCTCAAATCGATGCCCCATCAATTGGTCAAGACCAACCTGAAGGGCGTCTACGCAAGTCCGCCGCCGCCCGACAATTTCGATCCGAACAAAGCGAACGCCACCGAGCTCATCAAGCAGGGCTTGTTTTGGCGACGCCCCAAGCCGACCGACGATCCTGCGATCGTGAAGGCGTGGGACAAGGTTTTTTCGCGCAAGTGGCTGGCCAAAGATCGGATCGTGCCGAAGCTCGAACCGCAGATCGGCAAGACCCACCTCTTGCGACGGCCCTTGGGACGGGTCACAGATCAGAACTTCGTGAATGGCGCCTGGTCCGGCGGCGGCATCCGCGGCGGCTCGTGGACCGGCAACATCGGCTTCTGGGACATCCCGACGGTCAGTCAGCCTTCCGAGCCCCAAGGCTACGAAGGCGGCTGGAATTCCTCTTCCTGGGTCGGCATTGACGGGTTCGACGTAAATCTCACCTCGAATGACGTGCTACAGGCCGGGGTGGAGCAAAAGGTCGACGGTTTCGGAAACCCATCCTACGTCGCCTGGTACGAATGGTATGCGCCGGCGCAGCCGAATTCGCCGCCCTACATCTATCAGACGAACATTTCCCTGCAGGTGGCGCCCGGCGAGCAGATGTACTGCTCGATTCAGTACATCAACAACAACACTGCCGGTTACATCTATATTGCCAACGAATCCACCGGGCAGTACTGCTCGCTCACGCTGGCGCCGCCACCGGGGGCGACCTTCGCCGGCAATACGGTCGAGTGGATTATGGAGGCGCCGGACGGCGGCGAGCCGGAGTCCGCGCTGCCGGCCTTCACGCCGGTCAATTTCACTTCTGCGATCGCCTGCGGACCCAACGGATTCGGCAATCCGCTTAACGGCGACACCTGCAATGTCGAGACCGTCAACGGTCAGGTGATCACCTCGGTCACACTCGGCAGCTACGCCGTGACGATCGATTTTATCGGCTGACGAATCGTCGGCTGACAGCGTGGGGACGGGCGCGATCGCCCGTCCCCGTCGTCCGCGAATACTAAGAGGCTGAGGCCCCAGGGGCTGCCGGAGGCACCGCGCCAGGCATCGAGGGCATCGACGGCATATTCGGCATCGCCGGGCCACCCGGCATCCCCGACATCGGCGAGGTTCCCGGCAACGCCGACGACGCGCCGGGCATCGACGTCATCCCGGTCCCCGGTAAGGACGACGCGCCAGGCATTGAAGCGCCGGGCATTGACGCGGCGCCGGGCATCGACCCAGCTTCAGGCATCGATGACGCCGGGGGCGCACTCTGCGCAAGCAGGTATGCCGGGGTGCTCATCAGCGCAAACGCGGCTACAATCGCGATTCTGGTTTTCATATCGATTGAACTTCGCGTAAACAGCGGGCGACCGTCAAGCACTCGCGCGTCGCACAGCAGCCTCAAAGAAAGGTGACGACATAAGGATGATCTGTGACACTACGCCCGGCGGCTAAAAGCGACGAGGAGTTTCTCTGGGAGATGCTCTATTACGCGTCGCATATGGACGAAGAGGGCGCTCCAGCCGCGTCTGCGCGGACCAATCCTGATCTCGCCGGCTACGTCGAGAATTGGGGCGAGCGGGATGGCGACCTCGGTTTCATCGCGGTTGGCGCAGATGGCCGCAATCTCGGCGCGGCGTGGCTTCGCGTGATGCCTGCGGGCAGTCCGCTTCACCGCATGGGCGCGCGCGAAACGCCCGAGCTCGCGATCGCGGTCGCCCCCGAGGCGATCGGCGCAGGTGTCGGCACGATGATGCTGCGGCGGTTAATCGAGGCTGCGCGTGGAACTCATCACGCGATCGCGCTGAGCGTCCGCGCCGGCAATCCGGCCGCACGACTCTATGAGCGCGTCGGCTTTGCCACCGTCGGCTCGATCGTCAATCGAGTCGGCACGGTCTCCGATGTGATGAAACTCGATTTGACCTAACCGATCAGCTTTTGCGTCAAGGGGCAGGCTTTCACTTTATGTATTTCACGACTAAAAACCTGTTAGAACGTTTCACGTGAATCATCCGGCTGATCGATCCTGCAAAAGCGCGACAGCGGAGCGCGGACCGTCCGCACGGTGCCAAAAAACGTTTCGCGTGAAACATGTCTGACAAGTTTCCTGCTTCCATGACCGCCGGCGGAGTTCGCGCCGCGCGCTGCGTGCTCTTCGCCTACCACGAAATCGGATACGCCTGCATGGCTGAATTGATTGCGATGGGGGCGCCGATCGCCGCGTTATTCACCCATGCCGACGCCGCCGGCGAGGAGATCTGGTGGCGCTCCTGCGCCGAACTGGCTGCGGCGAACGGCATCCCGGTCTATACGCCTGCAACAATTGGCGCAGCCGAAATCGCGACGCTGCGACGCCTCGAGCCGGCGATCATCTACTCCTTCTACTACCGCAATCTGCTGTCCGACGCGGTTCTGCAGACGGCCCCAAAGGGAGCTTATAATCTGCACGGCTCGATGCTGCCCAAATATCGCGGCCGCGTCCCGGTCAACTGGATGATCGTCAACGGTGAGACCGAGGGCGGCGTCACGCTCCATCATATGGTCGCGCGCGCCGACGCCGGCGATATCGTCGCGCAGCGGGCGATCGCGATCGATGATGCGGATACGGCGTTGACGCTCTATCGCAAATTGATTCCGGCGGCCATGGCGATCCTCCGCGAATGCCATCCGCTGATCGTTGCCGGCAGTGCCCCGCGCCGCGCTCAGGATTTGCGCGCCGGCAGTTACTATGGCCGCCGCCGGCCCGAGGACGGCCGTATCGATTGGCGCTGGCCCGCCCGCCGTATCCATAACCTGGTTCGCGCGGTGACCCGCCCCTACCCGGGCGCCTTTTGCGACGCCGGGGGGCGCAAGCTTTTCATCTGGGAAGCGCGGATTGCGGCCGAGTCCGGCAGTTTTGGCGAACCCGGCGCAGTCGTGAGTTTCCACGCGGACGGCGCCGTCGAGGTCGCCGCCGGCGCCGGCAGCCTGCTCATACGACGAGTTCAATTCGAGGGCGAGTCTGAAGCGAGCGGCCGTGATCTGCTGAGCGCGCTGCCGAACTATCCGACCGTCCGCCTGGAATAGGCCAGGCCGCGGTGGCTCGGCCAATTGCTGTCCTACCGGATTGAAAAGCACAGTTTCGCGTGAAACATTTGTTTCACCGTCCGGACAACGCGCCGCTCCGCGGTCGCGGCTTTTGCATGATCGGTTAGCAGTCCTCGCGGCCTCTGACTGCCCAGCGAAAAATGTTCCCTGACGTTATGATGTTATATGCCACGCTGGAGGTGGTTAGATGCGGATTTTGATCACGGGCGGCGCCGGCTTTTTAGGTTCGCATCTCGCCGACGCCTTCATCGCGCGTGGCGACGAGGTCTTCGTCCTCGATACCGGGGCGATCGCCAAGGTTCGCCATCTGCTGACGGAACCGCGCTTCCATTACATCCAGGACTCGATTTTCAATCTCGAGTTGATCGACAGCCTGACTGCGCGCGTCGATCTGATCTACCATCTCGCCGCCGTGGTCGGCGTCGAGCATTACGTTGGCGACCCGTACGCCACCCTCAATGTGAACGTCAACGGCACGCAGAATCTGCTGCGCGCCGCCTACAAACACACCAAGAAGGTGGTCTTCAGCTCGACCTCCGAGGTTTATGGCCGCAATCCAAAGGTGCCGTGGAAGGAAGATGACGACCGCGTGCTGGGGGCGACCACGATCGATCGCTGGTGCTACTCGACCTCGAAGGCGGTCGGCGAGCATTTCTGCTTCGCCTACTATCGGCTCGGCCTGCCGGTTACGGTCGTGCGTTACTTCAATATCTATGGGCCGCGCCTGGACAAGGTCGACGTCGGCCGCCTCTTCACGATCTTCATGGGGCAGTTGCTGCGTGGCGCCGACCTCACGGTGATCGGCGATGGCGCGCAGACGCGCTGCTTCACCTACGTCACCGACGCGGTTGCCGCGACCGTCGCGGCCGGTCTCAATCGCGACGCCGACGGCCAGGCCATCAATATCGGGGTGGATCACGAAACCTCGGTGCTGGAGTTCGCCAAGCTGATGATCGAGCTCTACGGCCCATGCAAGTCGCAGATAAAATTCGTCAGCCAGGCCGAGGTTTACGGCAACAGCTACGAGGACATCCCGCGTCGCGTGCCGGACAACACCAAGATGCGCACGCTGCTCGGCGTCGAGCCGAAAATCTCGTTGCGCGAAGGGACGCGCCTGGCGATGGACTGGTTCCGCAAAGAGGCCAATAGCTGATTCGCTGCCTCTTGAGGCCTGTGGCTCCACGCAGGTCGTTCAAGGATGGAAGTTGCATTAAAGATCGACGTCGATACCCATCAGGGGCTGGGCGAGGGCGTGCCGCGACTACAAGCGCTGCTTGAACGGCGCGGCGTCGTCGGGTCGTTCTTTATCGCGATGGGCCCGGACAATTCCGGCCGCGCTGTGATGCGGATGTTTCGCAATCCGGGTTTTCTCGCCAAGATGCGCCGCACGCGCGCGGTTTCGATGTACGGCCTGCGCACGATCCTGTCAGGAACCCTTTTGCCCGCGCGGCAAATCGCGCGCGCCTTTCCCGAGGTCATCCGCGGCCTTATTGGCGCGGGCTTCGAAGTTGGGGTCCACGGCTACGATCACGTGCGCTGGCAGGATCGACTCGATGCGATTGGTGCGGCTGGAGTCAGCGCTGAAATCGCCCACGCCTTCGATCTCTTCGCCGCGATCGCTGATGCGCGGGCCTCATGCTTCGCCGCGCCCGGATGGCGCACTAACGGCGCCGCGCTCGCTGCGCTCGACACTCGGCAACTACGCTATCGCAGCGATACGCGCGGCCGCTTCCCGTATCGATGCGCGCTCGGTGGCCGGCTCCTCGCGACCCCTGAAATTCCGACTACTTGGCCGACCCTCGACGAAATTCTCGGCACTTCGGCACTGAACGCGGCCGGTTCGGTTCCGCGCTTCTACCTCGCGCAGTTACGCGAAGATGCGCTCAACGTCCATACGATTCACGCCGAGACTGAAGGCATGGCGCAGCTCGACGAGTTCAGCGCATTGATCGATGCGCTCAAGGCGCGCAGCGCCAGCTTCGTCAGGCTCGGCGACGTGGCCGCCCGACTCAACGTTGGCCAATTACCAATTCACGAAGTCATCCGCGTGACGCTTCCGGGCCGCGCCGGATGGATCTCCGCCCAGGCTCCACAACCCGTAATATGAACGAGCCGCTTGCTGGGCCGCTTGATGATCTTGGTCGAGCAGGGAACAATGGTTTTGCGTCGCGAGCGGAGCCGGCAGTCAAAGCGAACAGAGGAGTGCGTTCAGGGATTAAAGGGGCGGCGAATTCGTGAGCAGTAGGGCGAAAAGATCGAGATTTGTGATTGGCGCCGGCCTGATGGCCGCCGCGATCGCCTACCTGATTTTCTTCGCGGTCCGCCAAACTGCCGAGTACTACGTCACGGTCAACGAGCTGCATCAGCGCCAGGGCGAGCTGACCGGCCAGATGATTCGTGTGGCTGGGCGCGTGCAACGCGAAGCTATCGGCTGGGACGCCAATTCCCTCACTCTCAGCTTTGCGATCGCGCAGCCACCGATCGATCCGGGCGCGCCGAGTCAGCCGCAGCTAACCCCGATCGTGGCGAGCGCGCCGGTCATTTTCCGGGTGATCTCCCGCGGCGAGCCCAAGCCCGATATGTTTGGCGCGGGCCGCGACGTTATCGTCGAGGGGCGTCTCGGCCCCGGCAACACGATCGAGGCGCGGCAGGTGCTAACGAGTTGTCCGTCGAAGTACGTGCCTAAAGATCCGGCCAAAAACTCCGGCAAGGCGAGCTAGTGTTACAGCAAAGATGCAAGAAAAAGATCCGGGATTCTTCGCCGCGCAGACTCGGCTCAGAATGACAAAAGGGACTTCTCAGTTGTGGGACTGACGCTCGCGAGACCTGACGACAGCGGCGCCAAACTAATCGTGTCCGATTAAGCCATGCCGCTGATTGGTCAAATCGCTCTGGCGCTGGCGCTGTTTCTCGCCTTCTACGGCGTCCTCGCCAACGTAATCGGCGCGCGGCACGGCTTGCCTGCGCTGATCGTCAGTGCGCGCCACGCGGTCTGGGCGACCTGCGCGATGGTCACCGTCGCGATGATCGTGCTGTGGACGGCGCTGCTCGGAACCGATTTCACACTCGAGTATACCGCCACTTACTCAAGCCTGACGCTACCCTCCATTTACAAATTCACCGCGCTATGGGGCGGACAGCAGGGCTCGCTGCTGCTCTGGACCTGGCTACTCTCGATCTTCACCGCGATCGTGGCGATGCAGAACCGGCGGCGCAATCTCGAAATCGCTCCATACGCACTCGCCGTCCTCGCCGTGCTCGCGATCTTCTTTCTCGGGATGCTGAACTTCGTCACGCGGCCGTTCGACTTGGTCAAGGCGATTCCGGCGGACGGCGTGGGGCTGAATCCGCTGCTGCAGAATTATTGGATGGCGATTCATCCGCCCTCACTCTACACCGGTTATGTCAGCGCCAGCGTGCCGTTCGCCTTTGGCGCTGCGGCGCTGATCACCGGCCGGCTCGACGACACCTGGATCCGCACGACGCGACGGTGGGCAATCTTTTCGTGGTTTTTCCTGACGCTCGGTAATCTGTTCGGCGCGCGCTGGGCCTACGAGGTCTTGGGCTGGGGCGGCTACTGGGCCTGGGATCCGGTCGAGAACGCCGCCTTCATGCCGTGGCTGGTGATGACCGCCTACCTGCACTCGGTGATGATCCAGGAACGCAAGGACATGCTGAAAGTGTGGAACCTCGCGCTCATCGGGATGGCCTTCGGGCTGACGCTCTTCGGCACCTTTCTGACCCGCAGCGGGGTGGTCTCGTCGGTGCACTCGTTCACGCAATCGGGTCTTGGACCCTATTTTCTGACCTTCCTGGTAGTCGCGACGGTGGCCTATGCCGCGCTCCTGATCTCGCGGGTCAAGCTGCTACGCACGCCGGCCGAGTTCGAGTCATACCTGTCGCGCGAAGCCGCCTTCCTCTTCAACAACCTCGTCCTGGTCGGGATCGCCTTCGCGGTCTTCTGGGGCACTATTTTCCCGGTGCTCTCCGAGGCCGTGCGCGGGGTCAAAATCACCGTCGGACCGCCGTTCTTCAACAAGGTCAATGCGCCGCTCGCGCTGGCACTGATCTTTTTGATGGGGGTCGGGCCGCTGATTGCGTGGCGGCGCTCGTCACCTGAAAACCTCGCGCGAACTTTTATCGCGCCGATCGTAATCGCGCTGGCAACCGGCCTCGCCGTCGGGCTGGCGGGGCTGCATCAATGGTACGTGCTGACGGCGTTCTCATTGGCCGCATTCGTGGTCGGCACGATTATCACCGAGTTTCGCCGCGGCGTCGGCGCACGCCGCCGGCTGGTTGGCGAACCGCGCGCCAGGGCGCTGGTCAATCTGGTCGCGAAGAACAATCGCCGCTACGGCGGCTACGTGATCCATCTTGGGGTGATCCTCGCGTTTATCGGAATCGTCGCCTCGTCGTTTTTTCGCGTCGAGGTGAAAAAATCGGTGAAGGCCGGCCAGAGTATTGATATCGGCCCCTACGAGCTCTTTTATATCGGGATCAAAAACAGCGCCAACGCGCATGTCGAAACCGAGCGGGCACAGGTCGAGGTTCTGCGCGACGGCAAGCCGCTCGCCCTGATGGAGCCGGCCAAGCTGTTCTACAAACGTCAGGGTCAGCCCGCGACGATCGTCGCACTGCGCTCGACCCCGCTGAACGATCTTTACGTCGTGCTCGCTGGCGTGGACGATAGCGGCCAGGCGACCTTTCAAATTTTCCTCACACCGCTGGTCTTCTGGCTCTGGGCGGGAGGTCTGATCATGGCGCTCGGCACCGTGGTGGTGATGTGGCCGAACGTGCGCGAGCGGGCCGCGATCGCCTCCGCGCTCAATGCGGTGAACGAAGGACGACTGCCCCGCAGCGCGGTCGCGCTTGACTCTGAGGGCGGCGGGCGTTTAGGCTGAACGAGTCCCGGCCACTGGCGAAAAATCGGATGCATGCATCAGGTTGAGCTGGCGCCGGGTAATTTTTTGCGGCGCGCGCGGCGCGGGAACTGGTTTCAATATCGATCGGCGGGTTGAGCAATGGCAGAGAAAAAGGCGAAGACAGCGGAAAAAGGCGCGCAGGCCCAGCACAAACATATGTGTCCGAGTTGCGGCGCGGAGAGCAAGGTGACGCTCTTTGCGGGCTACGGCCGCAAGGGCTTCTACCTGGTGTGCGAGAAGGCTTGCGGCTACGTCGGGCGGACGCGTTAAGCGAGAGGCTGGGCGAAGATGGCGAGAGTGCGCAAAGCGAAGTCCACCAAGCGTGATCTAATGGCCGGGTTGGCCGAGACCGTCGAAGAGACCGAGGACGCCGACTTACCTAAAGATGAGGCGGGGCGGCGGAAGATCAAGCGGCAATATGTGGACTTGCTCGGGATTCGGCTCGAAAAGCTGCGCGGGCGAATCCTCAACCGCGAGCGGATCAACAAGACGATCGAGGGCATCTACTTCATCTGTGCGAAATGCTCGAAGGTCTGTCATTCGCTCGATGAAGGGCTGCAGGAAGATCCCGAGAACGTGAACAATCTCTGCAGCAAATGCGCTAAGGCCAAGCCGGTAGCGGCCTAGCTGCACGCGTCGTGGCGCGCGGCGCGCACGCCGCAGAAGACTTGAGGGGGAAATGTCGCTACAGCTCATTCCGCCTGACATCGATCTGGATTTCGTCGGCAAGCGTTATTTCTTCGTTGCGCTCTCGACCGTGATCAATCTGGCCGCGATCGTCTGCTTGATCGTCTTCGGCTTCAATTACGGCGTCGACTTCACTGGCGGCAGCGTCGTCCAGTTGAAGTTTGATCAGCCGACCTCCGGCGACCGTATTCGCCAGGCGCTGGCGCCGCTCGATCTGGGCGACGTCACTGTGCAGGATTTCGGCGCGCGCGAGTTGAATCAGTTCCTCGTCCGCTTCGAGAAGGTGAAAAATATCGGCAGTATCGGTAGCCGGATCCAGGCGGCAGTCAACGAAAGTTACGCCGGCGCGAACAAGACTGAGGTTTTGCGGGTCGAGACGGTCGGCGCGAAGGTCGGCCATGACTTGCGGGTCGATGGGTTTCTGGCGGTCGCGGTCGCGACCATCTTCATGGGAATCTATATCGCGCTGCAGTTCCGCGGCGTGAGCTGGAGTTTTGGCGCGGGCGCGGTGATCGCGCTAATTCATGACGTGCTGGTCGTCAGTCTCGCGCTGATTCTGACCCGCTTCGAGTTCGATCTGACGACGCTGGCGGCGCTGCTGACGGTGATCGGTTATTCGGTGCATGACACGATTATCGTCTCCGATCGGATTCGCGAAGACGCTGGCAAACGGCGGCGCGAGCCGCTCGCCTCGATCATGAACCGCGCGATTAATGAGACACTTTCGCGGACGATCCTGACTTCGGGGACGGCGCTGACGGTGCTGGCCTCGTTGCTGCTGCTCGGCGGGCCGATTCTGCGGCCGGCGGCCTTCACACTTTTCATCGGGATCATCACCGGCACCTACTCGTCTATCTATATAGCCGGTCCAGTAGTACTGTTCTGGGAGCGTGGAACACGCACGCGCGGGACGGCCTCGCGCGCAGCCTGAGTGCGGGGCAGCCGGGCGAGCGCGCGTAACCTCAAGCATTTCTGATGTCTATCGAGCTGCGCACCGGCCGCGGAATCTACCGGCTGGCCGCCGCAGCGCCCACTGAGAACGCTCCCGACGCGATCACGCTGACCCTCGCGCTGGAACGCGCCGACGGCATCGAACGCGTGGTTTTCCGCTGCCGTATCGCGCACGCGCTTCCCGACGCCGACCCGAAATCCGATCAGTTGATCGCGCGGCTGGCGCCACGGATTGAGCGCGATTTCGAGCAGATTCGCGAGGCGGCGTTGAAGTCGATTCGCACGGAACGGCGGCTCTTCGAACTCGTCCTCGACCTCCATCAGCCCGGCGCGTTGTGATCCGGAGTCCGACGGTTTATGAGACTATGAGTGTTCGGTCCTCAAGCTTGTCCGGCACCAGTGTCGCGGAGAAGGATTTTCGCTCAGGAAAAGTAGTAAGGAAGCGCGCGGATGGACTGGCAGGCTGACGCCGCGATCGCGACGATCGTTTCTTCGGTCGCGATCGTGGCGAGTGCGATTTTCGTCGTGCTGCAATTGCGACAGGCGACGCGCGACCGCTATTTCCAAATTACTTCGCATCTGTTCGAGATTTGGCAGAGTCCGGAGTTTCGGGACGACGAGCTCTATCTACTGCACAAGTTGCCGAGCCAGGTCTGGGAGGAGTTCGTCGCCGGCGGACGCGGCGAGCGGGCCGAACGCGCGCTCCATCGGGTCGGCGGGTTCTATGATCGGGTGGGCAATCTGATTCAGCACGGGCTGATCAACGAGGACGATATTCTGCCGACGATCGGCGGTTTCGCGATCGCGGTCTGGCAAAGGATCGAGCCGTTGGTGCTGGAGGCGCGGCGGCGCGAAAACGCCTTCCTTTTTCAGAACTTCGAGGCAGTGCTGCCGACTTGCCGTGAATGCTATGTACCTTCCAGTGCGGAGGCTAAAGCGGCGGCGGCTTTAGCCCGCTCGTCGCGTGGTGGGCCGGCGAAGGAGAGCAGGTGGCGCAGAATATGGTTCTCCCGCTTCGTCAGTATGATGGACTTCCGGACCAGACGGATCGAACCGCTCGAGGCCAAACGCCTGTTGGACCAAGGGCGCGCCTTGATTCTCGACGTCACCCGTAAGCCGGATCCGGTGAGGATCAGCGGAGCGATCAGCCCGGTTCCGCGCGAGCTCCCAGGCTGGATTGCGGCGGTGGAGAAGAGCAAGGACGTGATCACCTACTGCACTTGACCGCATGAAGCCAGCAGCGTCCGTGCGGCGCGACTCCTTAGGTTAGCCGGCATACCCTCGGTCCGTCCGCTAGCCGGTGGGCTCGGCGGCTGGTTGAAGGCCGGACTGCCGGTGGATCGCGAATGATCAATTCGGGACGAACCGTCGAGTTGCGGACGGGCGACCCCGGGCGACAGCGTAACATCATGATCCGAAGGGGCCTAGTGGCGCTGAAGGAAATCGACATGCCTGACTACTCCATAAGACGGCAACTCCTCTCTCCTTCTCAGATGTCCCGGCTTCAGCAACTCGGAGCGGAATTCTACGCGAGTGGGCTAAAGCTTGCCAAAGAGCTTTCTCGCCGCGAGATGCTTGAGGTGTGGGGCATTGTGTTGGACCTCCGAAAACGAACTAAGGACCGCGGCGAGGACGATGGTGACAGCATCAATTGGGCAATCGGAGACTGGCTCAACGCGGCGGAAGATCGCTTTGGGAGTTTTCTTAAATTGGTTACCGCGTCAGGGATCCCTCGTCCAAGGGCAATTATTTCCTACAAACATCAGGACGCAATCCGGGATGGCTGGGTGCGAAAAATGGTCACCGATCTTCGAGAAAGGTGGGGAATCGACGTGCGCTTGGACGAATTTGAGGTAAATTATGGCGAGTCCTTCAGCGACTACATGACCTCAGAGATAGACCGCGATTCAGATGCTTTGCTATTCGTGATTACCCCTGCGGCGGTTGCCGCGGTCGACAAACAGCGCTCCGGAGCCCTACATTTTGAGATTCAGCTAGCAAACTCTAGGCGCTTACGTGAACCTGCATTTCGGATGATCGGCATTTACCGCGAAAGTTCTGAAACTCCCTCATACTTTGCGAGACCACCGCTACATCGATTTTTGCGACGATCGGGAATACGACCACCAGTTGCAGGAATTGGCACTTTCCTTGTGGGGACGACGGAGTGGCCCCCATCTAAGGAACGATCCTCCAGTCTAAGTTTCCTACCGATATTAAGACCGTAGGGGCTATCGCTGCGAATAGTTGTTCCAGTCTCCGCGCGCACAGCATCGAGCAGTAGGTCCGACCATCGCTGCCTGTTGCCGTCGAAGCGCCGATCTACCGAGCGGATCTTCGTGAGTCCACCCCTGTCTTTTCTGTGACTAGTGGATCTGCGTGAGCGTAGTCGCTCTATTTGCCGCGTTGTAAGCCTCAAGCCGGCAACCCGCCCCGAGGAACAGAATGATAATTGGTTGAAGCCAGCTAAGCCGGACGCATCGTCGGGTGCGTTCCAACTGCGCCAACAAACCTGGCGCAATTTCGCCGTCGGCTTCAACGCTTTCGTTTCCGCGACTGATGAGCGATAACTCTACTCACTTGAACTCGCTGCAGAGGAAGATTTCATGAAGCTCGGCCTATCGATTGGCTATTCCGGTGCGAATCTAAAGCTCCCGATCGAGCGGATTCTTCGCGCCGAGGCTTTGGGTTACGACTCGGTCTGGACGGCCGAGAGTTACGGCTCCGACGCGATCAGTCCGCTCGCCTATATCGCGGCGCTGACCAAGCGCATCCGCCTCGGCAGCGGCGTGCTCCAACTCGCGGCGCGCAGTCCGGCCAACGCCGCGATGTGCGCAGGCACGGTGGACGCGCTGGCGGGCGGTAACCGCATGATGGTCGGGCTGGGAGTCTCCGGTCCGCAAATCGTCGAGGGCTGGTACGGCGAGCCGTGGGGGCGTCCCTATTACCGGCTGCGCGATTACGTCACGATCATGCGCCAGATCTTTCGCCGCGAGCAGCCGGCCGAGCATCGGGGCAAAGAGATCTCGATTCCTTACACCGGACCCGGCGCGAGCGGGCTCGGCAAGCCGCTCAAGTCGATCCTGCACATGAACCCGAACATTCCGATCCTGCTCGGCGCTGAGAATGAGGCGACAGTCCGGCTCTGCGCGGAGATTTGCGATGGTTGGCTGCCGCTGGGCTTCGTGCCGGGCTCGTTGCCGCGTTATCGGCCGTGGCTGGAGGAGGGTTTTCGGCGCGCCGGGAACGGCAAGTCACTCGACAAATTTGAGATCTATCCGATGCTGCCGGTGGTCATCGATCGCGACGTCAAGGCCGCGCTCAATCGCATGAAGCCCGACGTCGCGCTGTATGTCGGCGGCATGGGCGCGCGCAGCAAGAATTTCCACAAGGACCTCATGATCCAGCAGGGCTTCCCCGAAGCCGCCGAGCGTATCCAGGAGCTTTTCCTCGCCGGTCGGAAGGCCGAAGCGACCGCCGCGGTGCCCGACGATCTGATAGACCTGCGCGCGCTGGTGGGACCGCCTGACCGGATTCGCGCGCGCTACCGCGCGTGGGAGGATTCCGGCGCGCATTGTCTCGTCGTCCGGCCCGCGCAGGAGGAGGCGATCGATCTTATGGCGGCAGTCGCCGGGATCGCACGCCCGTAAATCCTTCCGCGCCATCGCGGTCCGTATCGATGCGCACGATCATGCTACTCGCGGCCGCGGGCCTGTTATGGGCGTTTGCGGCTTTCGCCGCGCCGTCACCGACGGCCTCCCCTGCGCCCTCCGCGGCGCCGTCCGACGAGGCTCCGCTCGAACACAATTTTGACGCGCAAATCCATCCGGACGACTTGCGCGACTGGGTGAAGGTTCTGGCGAGCGAGCCGAACCAGGTGGGCTCGCCGCACGACAAGGCCAATGCCGAGCGCATCCTCGGCTGGTTCAAGAGCTGGGGCTGGGACGCGCATATCGAAACTTTCTGGGTGCTCTATCCGACGCCGCTCAGCGAAACCCTCGAGTTGACGGCGCCTGATCACTTCGTCGCGACGCTGCAGGAGCCGCCAATCCCCGGCGATTCGAGTGCAACCGCTACCGAGCCGGCGTTGCCGGCCTACGTCACTTATCAGGGCGACGGCGACGTCACCGCGCCTCTGGTTTACGTCAATTACGGGATGCAGGACGATTACAAAACGCTCGCGCGGCTGGGCGTCAACGTCAAAGGCAGGATCGTGATCGCGCGTTACGGCGCCGGATGGCGCGGGCTCAAGCCGAAGCTCGCGCAGGACCACGGCGCGGTCGGGTGCATCATCTATTCCGATCCCGCGCAGGACGGCTACTCGGTTGACGAGACTTACCCCGTTGGGCCGATGCGTCCGCCGCGCGGCATCCAGCGCGGCTCGGTCGCCGACATGACGCTGTATCCCGGCGATCCGTTGACGCCCGGCGTCGGCGCGACCAAAGACGCGAAGCGGCTGACCAGAGCCGAGGCGACGACGATTCTCAAGATTCCCGTCGTTCCGATCTCCTACGCCGATGCGCAGGCGCTGCTCGCGGCGCTCGGTGGGCGCGTGGTTCCTCCCGCCTGGCGCGGCGCGTTGCCGATTACCTATCACGTCGGGCCCGGCGCGGCCGTCGCGCATCTGGCGATCAAGTCCGACTGGAGCATCAAAGCGATCGACGACGTGATCGCGACGATGAAGGGCGCGGTCCTGCCCGATGAATGGATCGTGCGCGGCAATCATCATGACGGCTGGGTCTTTGGCGCGAGCGATCCGCTCTCCGGCCAGGCGGCCTTGCTGGCGGAGGCGCAGGCGATCGGCGGGCTCGTCAAGCAGGGGTGGCGGCCGCGTCGCACGATAGTCTATACGAGCTGGGACGCCGAAGAACCGATGCTCCTCGGCTCGACCGAATGGGCCGAGACTCACGCCGACGAGCTCAAGAAAAAGACCGTGCTCTACGTCAATTCCGACACCAACGGACGGGGTCTGCTGAGCGTCGGCGGCAGCCCGGAGTTCGGGCATCTGGTGAATCAGGTGGCGAGCGACGTAATCGATCCGGAGACCGGTGCTCCGATCGGACAGCGGCTGCGCGCGAAGATGCAGGTCGAGGCGCTCGAACCCGACGCCGGCGAGCAGGCTAAAGCTGATGCCAAGATCGCCGCACAGGCTGACAAGGACTTTCCGATCGAGGCGCTGGGCTCGGGCTCGGATTTTTCCAGCTTCATTGATCATCTCGGAATTCCCGCGCTCGATGTTTCGTTCGAGGGCGAGGGCGAGACCTACGGGGTCTACCACTCGCGCTACGATACGTTCGAGCATCACAGCCGTTTCGTCGATCCGGGCTTCGTCTACGACGCGCTGCTCGCGAAAACGATCGGGCGGATAGTCCTACGTGCGGCCGCGGCCGAAGTCCCGATGCAACACACTGGCGCATTTGCCGACGCCGTGGCGGATTATCTCGATCAGGCCAAGAAGCTCGCCGACGATGAGCGCGAAAAGGCCGAAATCCAAACCAAGATGATCGGCGACCGCGCCTTTCAGCTCGCCGACGATCCGACCAAGTCGAGCGGCCTGCCCGAGGCGCTCGATCGCGTTCCGCATATCGAATTCGCCGCGCTCGAAGATGCGGTCGCGCGCCTCAAGCGGGTCGCGATGGCGTATGACGAGACGCTCGCGGCCAACGCCGCTCAGCTCTCCGACACACAGCGCGCGCGGCTGGACGCGCTGATGCTCGACCTCGATCAGACGCTAGCCCCGGAGGTCGGCCTGCCCGGGCGTCAGTGGTACAGGAATCTCATCTACGCACCGGGCCGCTTTACTGGTTATCGGGCCAAAACGCTGCCCGGCGTGACCGAGGCGATCGAAGATCGGCGCTGGAACGACGCCAATCGTTACGCCAAAATCACCGCGGGCGCGCTCAACGCGTATAGCGACCGGCTCGAGCAGGCGACGGCGCTAATCAAGGGCAAGTGAGCGCGGTTCGCGCGACTTACAGCGAATTTACAAGCGTCTGTCATAATCGTAAGGAGAATCCATGGGCAAGCTCGACGGTAAAGTCGCAGTGATCACTGGCGCGGCAAGCGGGATGGGCCGGGCGACGGCTCTGCGTTTCGCTAAAGAGGGCGCGGCCGTTGTCGTCGCGGACCTTAATTCGCAAGCAGGCGAAGCGACGATCGCGGAAATTGCGTCGGCAGGTGGGCGCGCGGTTTTTCAACATACTGATGTTGCCAGCGACGCCGCGATCAAGTCCATGATCGAGCGCGCAATCAGCGAGTTCGGCCGCCTCGATATCACCTACAACAACGCGGGTATCGGCGGCGCGACCGGGCGTCTCGAAGAGACCGAGGGCGCGGATTGGGACAAGAGCTTCATCATTCTGACGCGCGCAGTGTTTCTCGGGATCAAGTATTCGATCGCGCCGATGCGCAAAGCCGGGGGCGGATCGATCATCTCGACGTCGTCGGTGGCCGGGCTGCGCGGAGTGGCCGGGCTGCACGCCTACAGCGCCGCGAAGGCCGCGGTCGTGAGCCTGACCGAGAGCGCCGCGATTGAACTCGGCCGCGATCGGATCCGGGTGAATTGTATCTGTCCGGGCGGCGTCCTGACGCCGCTGGTCTATCGTGGGATGCCGGGCGGTGAGGAGGCGGCGCGCGCTAATATGGATCGCTCGCAGCCAATCCCGCGCGCCGGACGGCCCGAGGATATCGCGGCGATGGCGCTGTTTCTCGCCAGCGACGAAGCGGAATGGATCACCGGGACCGCGATGGTGGTTGATGGCGGCATGAACACCGGCAACACCCGCATCAATTTCGGCACGGGCTTCTCGGGGCCCTCGTTCGAGCGTCGGGAACGCAGTTAGTCAGATTTGCACCAGGCGGCTGCCGCGCCCGGAACGAAGGGTGGCAGGGAGGATTTCGGAGGCCAATCTGAAGCCGCCGCAATCAACACCGGGGCAGCAGTTCGCTCTGACGGCTGGCTGATACTTTGGCTTGACTGTCTTTTAGCACGCCACCTATAGTGGCGGTCCGGACGACACCTTCTCCGACTCGAGCTTGAAAAAGGTTCGTATATCGGAGCATCCGAAGCCACGAGGCCGTCCATATTGAGGCGTATCTGGAAGTGCTAGAATGGCTTCCAGACATCGCGCGAGATTTTCTGCCAGAGGCGCAATATGACTCAACTTGAAGCTGCACGACAGGGTATCATCACCCAACAGATAAGCGAGGTCGCCGAGGATGAAGGCCTCAGCGTCGAGGAAATTCGCGAGCTGGTGGCCTCGGGCGAGGTCGTCATTCCGCACAACCTGCATCATGATTTTCGCGCGATCGGGATCGGGCGCAGGCTGCGCACCAAGGTCAATGCGAATATCGGGGCCTCCAACTTTCATCAGTTGGTGAGCGAGGAGGTCGAGAAGCTCTACACTGCGGTGCGCTACGGCGCAGATTCGGTGATGGATCTCTCGACTGGCACCGACCTCGATCAGATTCGGGTTGAGATTTTGTCGCGCTGCCAGGTGATTCTCGGCACGGTGCCGATTTACCAGGTGGCGTCGGAAAACTCGATCATGGATCTCGAGACGAAGTTTTTCCTCGATGTGATTGAGCGCCAGGCCCGCCAAGGCGTGGACTACATGACGCTCCATTGCGGCGTGACGCGCGACAGCGTCAGCAAGCTGCGGGGCCATCAGCGGATCGAGGGTATCGTCTCGCGCGGGGGGGCGCTGCTCGCGGCCTGGATTGAGCGCACCGGCAACGAGAATCCGCTCTACGAACATTACGACGAGGTCTGCGACATTCTGCGCGAGCATGACGTCACGATTTCGTTGGGGGACGGCCTGCGGCCCGGCGCGACTGGCGACGCGACTGATCGCGGCCAGCTGGCTGAGCTGCTGATTCTCGGCGAGCTGACCGAGCGGGCGCGCGCACGCGGCGTGCAGGTGATGATCGAAGGGCCAGGGCATGTGCCGCTCGATCAGATTGAGGCCAACGTCAAGCTGCAAAAGCGGGTGTGCGGGGGCGCGCCCTTCTACGTTCTTGGACCGCTGACCTGCGACGTTGCGCCCGGTTACGATCATATCACCGGCGCGATCGGCGGCGCGATCGCGTCGGCCGCCGGCACCGACTTCCTGTGCTACGTGACGCCCGCGGAGCATCTGCGGCTGCCCGATATCGAGGATGTGCGCGAAGGCGTGATCGCCACGCGGATCGCGGCGCATTCGGGCGACCTGGTGAAGGGCGTGCGTGCCGCCAAGGCCTGGAATGATCAGATGTCGCGGTATCGCAAAGCGCTCAATTGGGAAGGGATGTACGCGATGGCAATGGATCCGGACAAGGCTCGGCGCTACAAGGAAGAAAGCGAGGCCGGCGGGTCGAACGTCTGCAGCATGTGTGGGTCGCTCTGCTCGATCAATATCGATAACGCTGCGATCAAGTTTACCAAACGGCGCGCGGTCGCGGAGCAGGCTGAAGTTCATGCCGCCGCAAGCTGAGGAGGCGCGCGCACTGGAATTCGCCGCCGCCGAGGTCAGTCTGCTCGATCAGCACGGCCGGCCGCATCGGCTGGCCGATTATCGCGGACGCTGCGTCGTCGTCTATTTCTATCCGAAGGACGACACCCCCGGATGCACGGTCGAGGGCAAGGAATTCCGCGATCTGCATGCTCAGTTCGCGGCGCTCAACTGCGCGATCGTCGGAGTCAGCACCGACAGCTTGGAATCCCATCAGAGCTTTGCTGAAAAACATGCGTTTCCCTTTACGCTTCTCGCCGACACCGGTGGCGACCTCGCGCGCGCCTTTGGCGTGCTTAACGGCAAGACTGCCAGGCGCGTCACTTTCGTGATCGGCAAGGACGGACGGGTGGCGCGGACCTTCGCCGACGTGGCGCCGCGCGGTCACGCGAGTCAGGTGCTCAACTTTGTGCGAACCTTCCTCGAATCGCACCTCATGATCGGCGGGTAAGCGGTGTTTCTGCATCGTGCACCGACGATGCTTATGATAATCCCGAAGCTGAATCAGTGCGAACCCGACCAAAGGAATCAACGATGGCGAAAACCTCGAAGAATATCCTCGACGAAGCGCGCTCGACGATTAAGCAGATAGATATTGACGAGGCGCGCCGGATGCTCGACAAGCCCGGCACGGTGTTGGTCGATGTGCGCGAGAGCGACGAATGGCGGCAGGGCCATATTCCGCAGGCGGTGTTTATCCCGCGCGGCTTCCTCGAACTACGCATCGAGGAGAAAGTGCCCGATCATAAGACGCCGGTGATTCTCCAGTGCGCATCGGGGACGCGCTCGTTGCTGGCGGCACGCACACTGCACGAGCTGGGTTACGAAAACCTCTACAATCTGACCGGGGGTTTCAATGCCTGGAAAGATCGCGGGCTGCCCTTTGTTGCCGACCGGGCTTTTACGCCCGATGAATTAACCCGCTACTCGCGCCATTTTGTGATTCCGGAGGTGGGCGAGAAGGGGCAGGCGAAGCTGCTCGATGCGAAAGTGCTGATCCTCGGTGCGGGCGCTCTGGGCTCGCCCACGTCGATGTATCTTGCGGCGGCGGGCGTCGGCACGATCGGCCTGGTCGATTTCGACGTCGTCGATCTCTCTAATTTGCAGCGGCAGATTATTCACACCGTCGATCGCGTCGGGATGGCCAAGACGGAATCGGCGCAGAAGCAGCTCAGCGCGATCAATCCCGGCGTCAAGGTCGTCCGCCACGACGTGCGGCTCAGCGCCGAAAACGTGATGGAGATCGTCAAGGCTTACGACGTCGTCGTAAATTGCGGCGATAATTTCCCCACTCGCTACTTGATTAACGACGCCTGCGTATTCGCGAAAAAGCCCTTGGTGGACGGCGCGATTTTTCGTTTCGAGGGCAACGCCACGGTCTTTCATCCAGCCGCCGGCGGCCCGTGTTATCGCTGCCTCTACCCGGAGCCGGCGCCGCCCGACATGGCGCCCTCGTGCGCTGAGGCCGGAGTGCTCGGCGCGCTGCCGGGCGTGATCGGCTCAATCGAAGCGCTGGAGGCGATCAAGCTGATTCTCGGTGCGGGCAAGCCGCTGATGGGGAAGATGGTTTATTTCGATACGCTGTCGAGCGACTATGTGCGGATGCTAAAGATCCGGCGCAATCCGGAATGCCCGGTCTGCAGCGACCATCCGACGCAGACCACCCTGATCGATTACGAGGCGTTCTGCGGACTCGCCGCGCCGACCGACGGCGCTCACGGCCATGCCCAAAATCAGGCTCAAGATCACGCCGCCGCTGCTGGACGGTAAAGCCGGCGGATTCTTGCTCTGATCGCAGATTCTTGCAGCAAGTCATAGATAAAAGCTGCGCGGGCGTCAGCCATTGCTCGGACGTTGGCGATGATGCCAGCGTTGGCGTGAGCTGACGGCGCGTACGCATGGCGCTCGGTCCTTTTTACGTGGCACAGAAGCTCGTCGAGCATAGCGACCTGCGCGGGGCGGTGATGCTCATGCGGCACGGCGAGACCGACTGGAATCGCGAGGGCCGCGTGATGGGGCGCAACCCGATCGAGCTCAACGCGCGCGGGCGATCGCAGGTGGAGGCGGCGGCGCGCTTCGCGGCGGAGCTCCGGCCCGACGTGATCGTTACGAGCCCGCTCGTCCGTGCGCGACAAACCGCCGACATCATGGCGGCGGGGTTGGGGGGCATCAAGATCGTCGAAGAGCCGGCGATCGCCGAAGTGCTCTACGGCCGCTGGGAAGGGATGGTCTATCACGAGCTGATCGCCGACCCCTATTACGCCGAATATCGTCAGGCGCCGGTCGAGAAGGCAACCCCGGGCGGCGAGAGTATCCCGCAGGTGCAGGCGCGCGGGGTCGGTGCGGTGATGGACGCGCTCGGGCGCTATCCGGGTGACCGGGTGATGTTCGTTTCGCACGGCGACATCATTCGCACCGTGTTATGCCATTTCATGGGGCTGGAGTTGGCGTACTTTCATCGGTTGCGGATCGACAATGCGTCGATCTCGACGATTCAGGTTGCGGGCAAATTTGCCGAGCTGAAGTTCCTCAATTTACTCGCCGATCCCGCTCAGGCCTTCATCGCGCCGTTTGCGGTCAAGTCGGCGGACGAAAACCGCAAGCGCTAACCCATGCTTTAAGCAAGTTCGAAGGGCACGACGGCGCCGCTCAGCAGACCGCGGCCCGCACGCGTTTGGCGCGCGCGAATCGCTTCGATCAGGTCGCGGTCGGTGCGAATCGGTTCAGCTAACAATGTCGTTGCGACGCCGATCGAATTGGCCGAGTGCGAATCCGAGCCGGCAACTTCGGCCAGGCCGAGGGCGCGCGCGACTCGCAAGGCGAACTGATTCTCCTCTTCGGAGCAAGCCGCGTTCAAAACTTCGATCGCGTCGCACATCTGAATGATTTCGAGCTTGGCCGCGCGTTCGGGATGCGCCGGGTCGATCGGCTCGTCATCCGAGTTCATGAAGGCGAAGCGCGGGTCGAGCTTGTAGCGAAAGGGATGGTTCGCGATCATGATGCCGCCATGCTGATCGACGACCTTGCGCAAGCCCGCGAGCTTGTAAATGCCGCCAACATACTCGTTCAAACCGAAGACGCCGACGTGCCCCTGCTCGGTAGTCACTTCCATCCCGCGGATACAGACGACGCCGGCCGCATCGGCCAACGGCGCGATCTCTTTTAAGTCCCACAGATTGTCGTGTTCGGTGACGCAGACCGCGCCGATCGCGATCGCGCGGGCGCGCTCGATCAGCTCCTTGGGCGAGAGATTGGAATCGGAGCTGCCGCGCGTCGTGTGCAGGTGCAGGTCGACGGTGAAGTAAGCTGGCTGGGTGAAGTAGGCCGCCTGCGGCTGGCCGCTTCCTGATGCGCCCATAATGGAATGCGTTGCGCCGGAGCGCCTATTTCGGCAGAGCGCTACTGACGACGGCCTTCTTGATATGGTCGCCGACCTTGATCTGATCGACCACGTTCATCCCTTCGACGACGCCGCCGAACGAGGTGTACTGGCCGTCGAGGAAAGGCGCCGGGGCGAGGCAGATATAGAACTGGCTGCCGCTGGATTTGCGCTCGGGATTGACGTTGTCGCCGGTCCGCGCCATCGCGAGGGTGCCGCGCAGATGTTTCTCGGTCAAGCTGATTTCGGCCGGCACCTCGTAACCGGGGCCGCCCGTGCCGTTGCCTGCCGGGTCGCCACCCTGCACGACGAAGCCGGGCTCGACCCGATGAAACGTCAGGTTGTTATAGAAGCCGTCCTTCGAGAGCTTTTCGAAGTTGGCGACAGTTTTGGGAGCGACCTCGGGATAAAGTTCCAGCACGATATTCCCGCGGTCAGTTTCGAGCGTCACGTAATGTCCAGTGTTGCGCACAGGTAATCCGTCCAATTTAGGGTTGGCCGCGCCCTGACAGGCCGCGGCGGTTAGCGCGAGCGCGACGAGCGCAGCGCTCGCCATCCGGAGTAATTTCGTTTTCATCACTACCAAGCGTGGTTCGAGAAAGGTTGACCCTACAGCACTATTCGAGCCGCCGCGGTCACGCAAGCGCAAAAGTCAGAGGGAAAGCTCATTAACCGGGCTGCCAAGGGTCAAGCAGCGAGATGCCCAAGCGCTCGAAGTCCTTCACGTTGCGGGTAGCGAGCGTGAGCGTATGAACCTCTGCGGTGGCGGCGACGAACGCGTCCATCGACCCGAGCGTCAGGCCGAGCTTCTGGCCCCGTGCCATGACCACGCCCCAGGTCTCAGCAACGTGCGGATCAATGTTGAGGATGCGGTCTTCGAACCGCACCGGTAGTTCCTCGGTAAGCCAGGCCGCCAGGCGGTCGCGGCGGCGCCCGGCCGGCAACATCTCGAGCCCTCGGCGGATTTCCGCGAACGAAATGACGCTGATGAACACCCGGTCTTCGTCTACGTTGGCCAGCCAGGAAATAACGTTGCGATCCGGTTGCGGCGTGACCCATTCCGACACCACGTTGGTGTCGACCAGAAAATTCACACCTCAATCTCGCGCGGCCTATCCTTGGACCGTTTAATCTTCAGGTTCGAGCCGCGCAGCGGCGAGGCCGCGAAGAACTCCGCAAGGTTGCCCTTGCGTTTGGTCTTGCGCTGCCACTCCTCAGCCGACACGACGACCACCGCCTTTTGACCTTTACGAGTGATGGTCTGTGGACCATCCGCGAGTGCGCGGTCAATCACCTCGCTGAAGCGCGCCTTAGCCTCGGCAACCGCCCAAGTCGCGCGATCTTCGTGATCATTTAATCTCATAGTCATCCTAGTCATAATGGTCATCATAGCGTAAACTGTGCAACACAGCTACAAAAAGTCATGGGTTGACGGAGAATGACCAGGCGTAGGTCTGGGCGCCGGCGGTGATCGAGACTGCGTAATCGCCGCGTTGGAGGGGCTGGCGCGGCATGATCACGATCGCGCCATAGGCGCGCAAACCCGCGCGCGTGACTTCCTGAGCAACCGGATCCGGGTTCGTGTAGGTCTGCGCCGTGAGCGCGCAGGCGTCGAGCTTTTGTGCCGTCGGTGCGGTGCGCGTCAGCGAATAGTTAGTCACTGGTGGAACTGCCCCGGCGCCGGGCTGCAGCGTGATCGCGTAGCCCGCAGGCGCGACGTAGCCTGGGCAACTGGTCAGCGGATTGGGCCATTCTCCAGTGAAGGAGGTCGTGGTAATCGTGGCGCCGTCGGGTGGATACTCAATCGGTTTGGCGAGCGGCGGCGTGAGTCCGCTGGCGTCGCTGTGGATATCAAGCGTCGCGACGCAGTAGCCGTTCTCGCAGAAATGGCCATAGCCGACGCTGCGCAGGCGCGGGTCGAGCATCGAGACGCGATGAAAGGGTCCCTCCATCAGATTGTCGATCGCCCACGACGGCGTTGCGACATGGCCGGGGTCCCACATCTCGTCGACGTCGCCATTGCGCGCCGCGTTCAAGCCGGCTGCGGTGAACCAGGGCTTGGCCGAGTCCTCAGTATGGATCGTACCGCCGAGACCGCGGCCGATCGCGGCGCTGAAATTCTTGACGATATAGCGGGAATGCGCGGCGCAGCCGGGACTCAAGCGCGGGTCGTCGCTGACCTCGGCGACGCCTGCGGCCCGTCGATAGTTGTTCAAGGCGATGAGCCAACCCAGCGGTTCGGACTCGGGCGGGGCCGGCGGCACCGGAGTGGCCGCGGTGGCGACCTGCGGAGTGACGGCTGGTGCAGTGGCGGGCGATGCCGCTGCGGGCGCGGTCGCTAGCAATGAAGTTGCTCGCGCGGTCGGGGTGACGCCGGGATTTTCCATCCGGTCGAAATTGATCACGAAGAGCGTCGTGCCGAAGGCGGCGACAAGAATCAGGACCAAGGCCGCGAAGCGCCATACGCTTTTGCGCCGCGCGGGCATGGGCGCAGCCGCAGACGCCTGGATCTCATCGGCGAAGCGATAGCGCACGGCACCCCAGCGCAGTTCGTCGCCGTCGCGCAGGCGGGTCGCGGTGTTGACGCGCTCCCCGTTGCGAAACGTGCCATTGGTCGAGCCGGTATCCGCGAGAAACCAGACGCCGTCGCGCCGCTCGAGGGTCGCGTGATTGCGGGAGACGGTCCGGTCGGCGAGGAGGAGATCGCTACCCGCTGCGCTGCCAATGGCGGCGCGGTCGCGATTGAGCGGGAACTCGCGCGGGGTCGAGTCGCCGATCGCAACGAGTCGCGCGGCCATCGGGGATGTTGTTACTTTTTGATGAAATCACGCACCAGCGCGGCGATCGCCGCGGGCTGCTCGAAAGGCGCCATGTGGCCCGCACCCGCAACCATCTCGATCCGCGCGCCTGGGATGAGCTGCTTGAAGTCATCGGCATAAATAGATTTGGTCAAGCCGTCTTCCTTGCCCCAGATCAACAGGGTCGGCGCGGCGATGCGATGCGCCCGCTTGCGCAGCCCCTTATCGGGAATCGGCCAGATGAACTTGCCGGTGCATCCGAGCGCCCAGGTCACGCGAATAATCGAGTCGGGTTCCTCGGGATTCATGAAGACCAGTTTGCGCGCGGGATGGTTGGTGTCGTGAAAAAAGAGCGGGTCCAGATCCGCCTGCGGCGCGACCATATAGTTTTTGATCGGGGTATCGTCGCGCCACAGCCCCAACGAATCGATCAGGACCAGCTTGTCGACGCGTTTGGGGTTGGTGGCTGCGAGCTCGGCGGCGACCATTCCGCCGAACGAATGGCCGACGAGCGCAGGGGCGTCGAGCCCGAGCTTGTCGAATAGTTCGTAGTAGAACAGCACCAGGTCCCAGAAGTCGTCGAGGCCCTTGATGCTGTCAGGGTCGCCCTCGCTGGTGCCCGGATGTTCGGGGGCGTAAACCGTGAAGTCGCGCGCGAGCTGATCGAGAAAATCGCTCCAGATCAGGCCATAGCCGCTATGCAGAAAGACCAGCGGCGGGCCCTGGCCGGCGACCTTGACGCGCGCGTTGACCTTGTTTTCCCAGAGCGTAACGGTCCGTTCAGACGTTGCAGCCATGTTCATCCAGCTCTTCTAAAATTATTTGCCTGCGCGCATCTCGGCGCCGACGCCATGATTAGGCGCGACAAACGCCTCGCGCCCGCGCAACGCCTGCGGCCACCACTTGTTCTCCCACTTATCGTCCCACAAGGTGCGGAAGTGCGGTTTCACTTCACGCGCGAACAGCTCGATGTTCTTGAGGGTCAACTCGTGCGGCATCGAGCCGATATGCAGCAGAACCATCAGGTTGCCGACGCGAAGTTTCTTGACCGCTTCCATCAACTGATCGCGCACCGTTGCCGGGCTGCCGCCGATGACGAAGCCGTTATCGAGGAAATCCTTGTACTTCCAGTTGGGGATCTCGTTCATCAGGCCGAGCTGCATAGGCATCAGATTTTTGACGCTGTTGGCGAGGCTCTTGTAGTCCTGATTGCCGGGGATCATCTGGAACTCGTTGAGGACGTGCAGGCTCTTGTCGTAAAAATAACGGATGTGCGGATAGTACAACTCTTCCGCCTTGGCGTCGGTCTCGGCAACGACGACGAGCTGGAGGAAGCCCGCGCGATAGGGGTTCTGGTCAACGCCGGCCTTGTCGGCAAATTCCCAGAAGCCGTCCATGACACGCTTGCCGAGCTGGCTGCCGTAGTAGCTCAGGAAGCAGTAACAATGATCGTGCTTGGCGGAAAAATCCCAGGTGCTGAGGCTGCCCGCGCCGGGGACCCACACGGGAGGATGAGGTTGCTGGATCGGGCGCGGCCAGAGGTTGACCATCGGAAGTTTGAAGTACTTGCCGTTCCAGGCAAAGATCTCTTTGGATTGCCACGCCTTCATGATCAGATCGTGCGCCTCGTAGTAGCGCTCGCGATGCTCGATCGGGGTGACGCCGTAGCAGAGGTTGGCATCCATCGGGGTGCCCAGCGGCATCCCGGCGACCATGCGGCCGCCGCTGATACAGTCGAGCATGGCGTATTCTTCGGCGACGCGGATGGGAGGGTTGGAGGTCGGCAAAGTCGCGCCCATCTGCACAATGGCGCAGTTGAGGTCGGCGGTGGCGCGTGCGAGGGCCGAGCCCATCAGGTTGGGACTGGGCATGAAGCCGTAGGCGTTCTGATGATGTTCGTTGACGCAGATGCCGTCCATTCCGACCTTGGCTGCATAGATAAGTTCGTCAAGCGTCCAGTTATAGTACTGGCCCACCTTGGTCGAATCGGCGAGCTCCCAGTACGGCGGATCGACCCATACGGAACGATATTTTTTCTCGAAGTCGGCCGGCAAATCACGGTAAGGCATAAGATGGAACATCGAGACTTTCATGCCGTCTTCCCTCCAAACGCACAGTTGATCATGGATTAAATATCACGGTCGGGTGTAGGCGACAACGAGGCGCGCGGGCGTGGCGCCGCGGGTAAATCAGTCGAGCTGCCAATAGGGCGCGAGGAAATGGCGGGCGCGTTCGAGAATCGAGGCGACGCGCGGGTTGGGAGCGGCGGTCGCGATGGCTTCGTCGGCCTCGCGGCCCAGCTCCTCGATGACGGCGCGGCCGCCCGCGCTCAGGGCCTCGAGATCGTAGCCGCCTTCGAGCACTGCGACCAGTTTCCCCGCGCAGCATTCGGCCGCGAGCCGTTTCAGCCGGCGGGTCATCGCCGTGAAGCCGTTGGCGGTGACTCTCATGCCGCCGAGTGGGTCGCGCTGATGGCAGTCGAAGCCCGACGAGATCAGCACGAACTCGGGATTGAAGCGGCGGGCGATGGGCAACAGGAGATGATCGAAGACGGCGAGGTACTCGGCGTCGCCGAAGCCCGCAGTCAGCGGGGCGTTGATCGTGAAGCCCGCGCCGGCGCCGACGCCGAGTTCGTCGAACCAGCCGGTGCCGGGATAAAACGGATATTGATGAATCGAGAGGTAGAGGACTTGCGGCGAATCGAAGAATGCCTGCTGGGTGCCATTGCCGTGATGGACATCCCAGTCGAGGACCATCACGCGCTTAAGTCCGCGCTGTTTAACCAGGGACGCAGCGGCGATCGCGACGTTGTTGAAGAAGCAGAAGCCCATCGCACGTTCGGCCAGGGCGTGATGGCCGGGCGGGCGGACGATCGCGAAGGCGTTGTCGGCGTCGCCGTCCGCGACCGCCTCGACCGCGGTCAGGACGCCACCGGCGGCGAGTTGCGCGGTCGCCCAAGTCGCGCGCGAGCTGTGCGTATCGGGATCGAAGTCGAAGTGCTCAAGCGTCGCGGTGCGTTCGACTGACGCGACGTAGTCCGGGCTGTGACACAATTCCAACTCAGCCGGCGTCGCGGGACGCGGCGAATAGAGCTTGAGCTCGGGGCGGGTCAGCTGCGACGTCATCTCGAGCATCGCGGCGATGCGCTCGGGGCGCTCGGGATGCATCCGGCCGGGAGCGTGGTTCATGAAGCGGCGGTCAGCGACGACAGCGGTGCGGTTCATCGTTTGACACTCCGGGGAAGGTCCATGATCATTGCATATAGCGCGCCGGAATGGGCGAAGTGTGGCGCGCGGATCGAGCGAGCCGGATTGTGGGGATCAGCGAAATCATCGTTATTCTGATTGTTGCGCTCATCGTGGTGCCGCCGGAAAAACTGCCGGAGGTCATGCGCACGGTGGGGAAAGTGTTGCGGGAATTGCGGCTCGCGAGCAACACCGTGATGCGCGAGCTGACCGAGGCGGCCGACGATCCATTGTCGATCCGGCAACCGCCCGCCGCGATCGCGAAGCCGCCGAGCGCGGCGACGCCAGGTCCAGCCGCGCCATCCGAGGGGCCTGACAGCCAATCGTGACCGAGCCGGAGCTGACGACATCGACGGCGGCACCCGAGCCCGGCGACGGGCGGATGCCGCTGCTCGAACATCTGACCGAGCTGCGCAACCGCTTGATCCGGGCGGTGATCGCAGTTGGCGTTGGCTTTGCGATCGCCTATGCGTTTGCCGATCAGCTTTTCAAACTATTGGCCGAGCCGCTGCATGAGGCCTCGCGCAGCCCGGTATTGCTGATCGGCACGGGGGTGGGCGAGGCTTTTTTCACGAAGATTAAGGTTGCGCTGATCGCCGGTTTGTTCGTTGCAAGTCCGGCGGTGTTTTTTGAGGTCTGGCGCTTTATCGCGCCGGGGCTCCATCGGTCGGAGCGGCGGATGGCCGGGCCATTCGTCATAGCGGCAACGTTGTTTTTTGCCGCGGGCGGCTACTTTTGCTGGGCGGTCGTGTTTCGTATCGGCTATGCGTTTTTCCTCGGCCAGTACGCGAGTATCGGGGTGACGCCAACGCTGCGGGTCAGCGAGTATCTGGCCTTTTCCGCCAAGTTGCTGCTGGCCTTCGGCTTGACGTTCGAGATGCCGATATTTGCGTTCTTTCTGACGCGCGTTGGCGTGATCGATCATCGCCTGATGATTCGCCATCTGCGCTACGCGGTCCTGGCGATCTTCGTGGTCGCGCTGGCGCTGACGCCGCCAGACATGATCTCACCCTTTTTGTTGGCGATTCCACTACTGGGCCTCTATGGCTTGAGCGTCGGGGTCGCATATTTCTTTCGCGTACGGCCGGAACCTCTGAAGGAAATATCCCAATATGGCGACGCTTGAATATCTGCCGATTGCGAACGGCGGGCCGGGTATCCCGCCGCGCTGGACGCATAGCGCGAAGGACGTGGTCGGCACGGCGTATTCGGCCTCGAGCCGGGTGTGGTTTACGGTATCGAATGGCGTGATCAGTGAGGTTTACTTTTCCACCCTCGATCGTCCGCAAATCCGCGATCTGCAGTATCTGGTGACCGACGGCGAGACTTTTTTCCACGACACCCATCGCAATCTCGATTCGACGATCGAATATCTCGGCGAGCACGGGCTCGGCGTGCGCATTATCAACGCCGCCCCGGCGGGGCGCTATCGGATCGTGATCGACGTGATTGCCGACCCGCATCAGCCCTGCGTGCTGCTGGATACCAGCCTTGAAGGCGATCCGGCGTTTCTCCGCAAGCTCCGGATGTACGTAATACTCGCGCCGCATCTCGAGGTCGGCGGCTGGGGCAACAACGGCAACGTGGCGCGAATCGCGGGCCGCGAGTTTTTGACGGCGCACAAAGGCGCGACCTGGCTGGCGCTGGCGGCGACGACGCCGTTCGTCCATCGTTCGTGCGGCTACGTCGGCACGACCGACGGTTGGCAGGATTTATCGAGAAACTTCAAGCTCGATCGGGAGTTCGCCTCCGCACCGGACGGCAATATCGCGCTGACCGGCGAGATCGATTTGCGGAGCGGCGCTCGCTTCACGCTGGCGCTGGGCTTCGGGCGGACACTACATCATGCGATCACCACGGTATCGCAGACCCTGGGTACGCCCTTCGAGCAGCATCGTGAGCGCTTTCTCGAGCAATGGTCGCGCGCTACAAAACGGCTGCGGCCGCTGGAAAAACTCAGCGGTGACGGCGGCATGCTCTATCGCCGCAGTCGCGAGTTGATCCTGACGCACGAAGATAAAAACTATCCCGGTGCGCTCATTGCCTCACTGAGTATTCCGTGGGGCGAAGCGAAGGGCGACGAGGATCTCGGCGGCTATCATCTGGTGTGGACGCGCGACATGGTCAACAGCGCGACGGGTCTGATGGCGGCCGGGGATCTGGAGACGCCGTTGCGCGCGCTGATCTATCTGGCCTGCTCGCAGCTTGCGGACGGCAGTTTTCCGCAGAATTTCTGGGTCGATGGCGAGCCCTACTGGACGGGTATTCAGCTCGACGAAGTCGCCTTTCCGATCATGCTCGCCTGGCGTTTGCACAAGGCCGGGGCGTTGGCCGACTTCGATCCATATCCGATGGTGAAAGCGGCAGCGACGTTCCTGATCGATCGCGGCTGCGTGACGCCGCAGGAGCGCTGGGAAGAGAACAGCGGCTATTCGCCCTCGACGTTGGCGAGCAATATCGCCGCGCTGGTCTGCGCCGCGGCGTTTGCGCAGGAACAGGGCGACACGGTGCTCGCCGGATTTTTTTCCGATTTCGCCGATTTTATCGAGTCTCACGTCGAAGCTTGGACGGTGACGCGCCGGGGCGTGATCGTGCCGGGGATCAAGCGGCATTACATCCGGATCAATCCGGAGGATCCGGCCAATCCCTTACCTGACGAAGATCCCGATCACGGCACGATTTCAATTCGCAATCGTGCGCCGGGCGAGCAGACCGATTTTCCCGCCGCGGAAATCGTCGATGCGGGCTTTCTGGAGCTGGTGCGCTATGGCATCCGGCGGGCGGGCGATCCGATGATGGAAGATTCGCTGCGCGTAATCGATGCCGCGCTCAAGACCGATTTTCCCGGCGGGCCCTGCTGGCGCCGCTACAACCATGACGGCTACGGACAACTGGACGACGGCGGCCCGTTCATCAACTGGGGCCGCGGACGACCGTGGCCCCTGCTGACCGGCGAACGCGCGCACTATGAGCTGGCTGCGGGCCGCGACGCGCGCCCCTACATCCGCGCGATCGAGAGTTTTGCGACGGCGACCCGCCTGCTGCCGGAACAGATTTGGGATCAGCCGGACCTGGCTTCGGCGCACATGTTTTTCGGCAAACCGACGGGTGCGGCGATGCCGCTGATGTGGGCGCACGCGGAATATATCAAGCTGTTGCGCTCGGCCGACGATGGCCAGGTTTTCGATCTGATTCCGGAGGTAGCCGAGCGCTATTTGCAGCCGCGGCGGCGGCCGCCACTCGAGGTCTGGAAATTTAACCGGCAGGTGCGGGCGATGGTCGCGGGCACGCGATTGCGGATCCAGGCCGGCGCGCCCTTCACACTCCATTGGGGACGCGGCGACTGGTCGCACGCGATTGATTCACCCTCCTACAACACCTCGATCGGAATGAGTTTCGTTGATCTCACGACCGCGGTTGGTGACACCGATCCCCTGCGCTTCACCTTCCGTTGGTCCGAGGATAATCGATGGGAGGGGCGCGATTTCACGGTCGAGGTGCGCGCCTCCTAGGGCGAATCCAGACGGATGATCGAGAAGTCGGCGGCGAGCGCCGCAAGCAGCGCCTCAACTTCGAGCCGCATCTCGGGTGCGAAATAGAGTTTCATATGATGGCGGCGCGGATCCTCGGTGCGCACGGTTGCCAGGTTATCGTAGGACTCGATGATCGCCTTGAACAACGCGATTTGTTCCGGCGCTATGGCAAACGCGACGGTGTCAATCGGCGCGGGAATATCGCGAGCCGTATCGTTAGGCCTTTCCGCCACTTCGCCTCCGTAGATGCGCACTGAGACAACCTGCCGTTCATCAATCAAGCTGCCCCAGGTTATCTTCGTAACCGGCAAGGGCGGTACGGGCAAGAGCACGGTCGCGGTCGCTTTGGCGCTGGCGTTGTCACGCGCGCGCGCGGTGACGCTGGTTGAGCTCGATCCGCGACGTTCAAGCGCAGATGGCGGCGGTCCGGCCTCGCCGCTCGCGGGAGGCAACTTTGAGTATCGGGCGCTGACCGCTCGCGCTGAACTGCAAGCCTTTATCGAGCGAATTGTGCCGCTGCGCGCAATCTCACGGCGGTTGCTGCAGAGCCGCACCTTTGGTCTGGTCGCGGCGGCGTTGCCCGGACTCGAGGCTTTCCTGATGCTCGCGCGGATTCGGCTGATGGCGGTCGCGGAGCATCGAGATCGAACTCTGGTGATCGATGCTGCGGCCACCGGCAGCGCGCTCGAAATGTTGTCAGTCGCGGACGGTGTTCAGCGGCTCGCGCCGTTCGGAACCCTCAACCGGCTCGCCGCCGAGGTCGATGAGTTTATCCGGGAGGGCGAGCGCTTCGGGGTGCTCCTGACGCTGCGCGCGGAAGAACTCGCGCTCCGCGAGGCGCTCGCCGCGCCGCCGGCGCTGACCGCGTTGGGCATCAGGTGTATCGGCGCCGTACTCAACGGCGCGACCCCGGCACTTTTCTCCGCGCAAGAATTGACTCGCCTGGATGGGCTTGAAGATCATCGCCGCCTGGCGCAAGCACGGCGCACGGCAGCCGCGGAGATGCTGCGCGCGAAGCGCGAGCTGCGGCGCGCAGGGCTCGAAGTCGTGACGCTGCCGACGCTCTTTCGGCCCGCGCTGGCGCAGCCGGAATTCGAGGCGCTCGCGGACGCGTTCGCCGCAAGCGGGATCGCGTGATGAGAACGGGCCTCGACCTCGACAGCAGGCGGCTCGTCATCTGCCTCGGACCCGGGGGCGTCGGCAAAACGACCTTCAGCGCCGCGATTGCGCTGGCGGAGGCGATCCGCGGACGGCGGGTCGATGTAATGACGATCGATCCGGCGCCGCGCCTGCTCGACGCGCTGGGGCTGGAAGCGGACGCCGTCGAGCTGCAGAGCGTCGGGCTCGCCGGGCTGCGGGCGAAGTCCTCGGGACGGCTGCGCGCGCTGCGGCTCGATCCGAAAACGACTTTCGACGGGTTGATCGCCCGCCACGCGCCATCGCCCGCTGCCCGCGATGCGATTATTGCGGGGCGAATCTACCAGAATCTGTCGAGCGCGCTGGCGGGCGTGGCGGATTACATGGCGATGGAGCGGCTGCTCGGCCTTTATCACGAGGGCGGCGCGGAGTTGATCGTGCTGGACACGCCGCCCGCGCGTGAGGCGCTGGATTTTCTCGAGGCGCCGCAGCGCATGCTCGACCTGATGAGCTCGCGGGCGATCACGCTGCTGGGCGCGTCGCGCGGTCTGATGCGTGCGCCGCTAAGCGTGCTGGACCTCGCGGCGCGGGCGGTGCTGTCGGCGTTTGATCGCCTGACTGGGCTTCATCTGCTGGCGGACGTGCAGGGTTTTGTGCGCGGCTTCGAGGGCATGTACGACGGTTTCGCGACGCGTGCGGCCGAGGCCGCGGCACTGATTCGCGCTGACGAGAGCTTTATCGTGTTGGTCACGAGCCCGAGCCCGGAAAGAGTCGATGAGGCTCGAGAATTTGCGCGTACCTTGCGCGCGATGGGATTGCGGATCGGCGCGGTGGCGGTCAATCGGCGGATGGCGTCGTTGCCTGACGCGGACGAGATCGAGACGGCGAAGCTGCCGGTGGGGTTGAAGGCCAAGTTGCGGCGTAACCTCGCGGATTTCGCCGCGTTGAAGGAGCGCGAGCGGGCGGCGCTCGCGCGCTTGCGCGCCGCGATCCCCGACGAGATTCCGATTATCGTTGCGGACGATCTTGGCCGCGAGCCCCGCGCGCTCGCGGACCTTGCTGCGATCGCCGCGGGCTTGCACGAATTGGGCTCGAGCCGGCGTTAGATCATCATCTCGATCAGGTTGGGTCCGCGTTCCTTGAGCGCGCGTCGGAGTTCCACGGTGAGGGTTTCCGCATTCTCGACCCGCACCGCGGGAACGCCCATTCCCGCCGCCAGCGAAGCCCAATTGATCTCGGGCTCGGCGAGGCTCGTGAGCGATCGCGCCGCGCGGCCCGGCTCGGTGATACCGGCGCGCGCGAGTTCAACCTGCAAAATCCGGTACCGGCGGTTATTGCATATGAGCGTTGTGACGTCGAGCTTTTCGCGCGCCTGCGTCCACAAGGCCTGCAGCGTGTACATCCCGCTCCCATCGGCCTGAAAGGCAATGACCTTGCGATCGGGACAAGCGACCGCGGCGCCCGTCGCGCAGGGCAATCCTTGTCCGATCGCGCCACCGGTGAGAGCGAGGTAACTATGCGCGGGCGCGCCCGTCGAGGCGCCGAAGAAGGGCAGGCCGGTGGTCGCGGCCTCGTCCATCACGATGCAGTTCGCGGGCATCAGCGCCGCGATCGCAGCGCCGATCGTCGAGGCGTCGAGTTTGCCGGTTGGCATCGCGGGGCGTGCGGTCGCAGGCGGCGCGGGATCGCTTCGCGCGCCGATCAGATCGGCAAGCGCTTCCAGCGCCGCCGCCGAGTCCTGCTCGGGCGTCGCCAGCGTCGCGATTGCGCGGCCAGCCGGAATCAACTCGCTCGGCAGATTCGGATAACCGAAAAAAGCTACCGGGTTGAGCGCGCCGGCGAGAACGAAGGCAGCGGACTTCGCCAGCGCTTCGGTCGCCTGCTCGGGGAAGTATGGCAGTTTCTCGACCGCGGGCCGCGCGCCGCCGCGCTCGATACGCGCGGGAAAGGTCTCGCACATCAGGCGGCATCCGGTCTTGGCCGCGAGGCGCGCCGCCGCCTTGAGGCCGCGTTCGCGCGTCGCCTGCGCCCCCATGAAGATGACCGCGTTAACGCCGTGCGTGCGGAGCATCTCGGCGGCGCGTGCGATCGCGTTATCGGGCGTGAGCGGCGACGTCGCGACTTTGCCCGCGGGCGCGATCCCGCCGGCGGGACTCCACTGGCAGTCCGCCGGCACAATCAGCGTTGCGATTTTCCCGGGCGCGCCGCCCGCCGCCGCGATCGCATCAGCGGTATCCGCGGCCACCGCGGCCGCCGACTTCACTTCGCGAATCCATCCGGAGACCGGCCGCGCGAGCGAAACAATATCCGACGTGAGCGGCGCGTCGGCGGCGAGATGCCAGGTCGCGTGGTCGCCGATCACATTAACGATCGGTGAACGGGCGCGGCGCGCATTGTGCAGGTTTGCGATCCCGTTAGCGAAGCCGGGGCCGAGATGCAGGAGCGTCAGCGCGGGCTTGCCGGCCATGCGCGCGTAGCCGTCGGCGGCGCCCGTGCAGACCCCTTCGAACAGGCCGAGCACCGCGCGCATCCCGCGAGTGGCGTCGAGCGCCGCGACTAACGGCATCTCGGTCGTCCCCGGATTCGCGAAGCAGACCTCGACCCCCGCCGCCAACGCGGTCGCGATCAGACTCTCAGCGCCGTTCATCGACGAACTCTCATCCGCTATTTTTTTTTGATGCAATCAGCCGTTGATACTCTTGCCCGCGGTCTCCCAGTCCACGATCGGGCTGAGCCGCCGTTTCGAGACGACGCCGCTAGCCATCGCGCCGCTGAAGGGCCCGAAGGTCAGCGCATGGTCCTGAATATCGAGGATGAGGATGACCGTGGCCTCTTCGTTCGAAAACCAGGGTCCCGCCTTGAGCGTCACGCCCGGCGGAAAGCCATTCTTCACCGCACCGCTGATCAGTGCGTGCGCGCGTTGCAGATCCTCTTTGCTCGAAACGTTGAAACTGATTTCGTCCAGATAGAGCGGCATAAAATTCTCCTCCTCGATGGATTCCTTATACTCGTAAACTTGACGAAGTGGTTAGCGATCGGCGCCGACTCACGCGAAAGCGGGCATCACCTCGCGCGCAAACAGCTCGATACTCTGCGGCGAGTTCAGATCGCCGAAGATGATCGTAAAAAACTGGATGCCGCGCTTGACCCGCTCGCGCAATTGCTCGACGACGGTGTCCGGCGTGCCTTTGATCGCGGTGCGCCAGAACGGCAGGCGCTGCGCGATCTTCCAGCGCTCCTCGACCTCGGCCTCGTTGGCGCCGATACAGACGAGCAATTGCTCCGAGATGTTGATCTCTTTGATGTCGCGGCCGACGGCGGCGCAATGCTCCTTGAGCACGTTGAATTTCTGCTCAAAGCTGCGATATCCCGCCGGGCAATTCCAGCGGTCGGCATACTTCGCAATAATTTTCAGCATCACTTTTTCGCCGCTGCCGCCGATCGTAATCGGTGGATGAGGCCGCTGCACCGGCTGCGGATTGTTCCAGGCGTCGGCGGTCTGATAGTAGCGCCCCTTAAAGCTCGACTGTTTCGTGGAGAGCATCGCCTTGAGAATCTGCACGCCCTCTTCGAGTTGCCGCAGCCGCGCTCCCATCGACGGAAACTCGTAGCCGTAGGCGCGATATTCCTCGTCCATCCAGCCCGCGCCGAGCCCGATCTCAAGGCGGCCGCCGCTGATGCAGTCGATACTCGCCAGCACCTTTGCGAGCATCGCGGGATTACGAAATGAGTTACAGAGCACCAGCGAGCCGACCCGGAGCTTTTCGGTGCGCGCACAGAGCGCGCTCATCGTGGTGGTGCATTCGAGCACGTCGGCTTCGGGCACGCCGCGATTCCAGAAATGATCGACCAGCCAGATCGAGTGATAGCCTAGCCGCTCAATCTGAAGCGCGCGCTCGAGCAACGCCTTGAAGGGCAGTCCGGCCTGTGGCGAGAAGACCCCGAATCCGATTTTTTGCTCCATACCTATGATGACTCCTGACTCCCGCTCCGAATCGATGCCCGCTCGACTGAGGAGTCAAGCGCCACATGCAAAGTCTCAGTCCCTGTATTACATAGTATTACATAAGAGTTCGACGGAGGGATCGCAGTCGCTCTCAATTTCGAAGCTTGTTCGCCTGCGGATAGAACGCCTTCACCCGCTGTTAAGGCCAGATCCGATACGTGCGTCGTCGGAAACTAGAAATTGTAATGCTCTGGATGGTTTCGCTGTTCCTCCAACACGCGGCTCCGCAATGGCTCTTCGCTAAGCGCTGACATCGGCGCGCAAAGACTGACCACCTCAATCAATCGGCGATGAACTTCGATATCCTCGGCGGCGAGAGTCTCGACCGCGGCAAAATACGCTAATTGTTCTTTCAGATCGGGTGGACGTTCACCTTGCGTCTGTGGATAGGCCAAATCGAGGTTGGCGGCCAGGGTCCACGCGTTACCAGCGACGTCCCGTGCCTCCGGGAAGAAGGACATCGCTAACCCTCCTAACCCTTGCCCTTCCAGTGCCCGTGCCGCCAGCAATTGTTGGAGGCTTTGGACTTGGAGCGCTGCCACACTCATCCCTTGCCCATACACCGGATTGAAGCTTGTGATCGCATCGCCCAAGACGACAAATCCTTCGGGGAAAACGCCCAATCGTTCGTAATGGCGTTGTAAGGCAGTCGGATAACGATATGTGGTGATATCGGCGACCCGTTCCGCATCTTTGATTAGCTCGAATAACCTGGACGTATGTAACAATCTGGTAAAGGCAAGAAACCCAGCTTCATCATGGGGCGGATAGTTTCCGAAACGTCCTGCCAGCGTGACGAGCCAGAGGTCCCCCTCGATGATCTCCAACAAAGCACTGTTTGGAAAATCAGGGGCCAAGCCCCAGTCAAAGCCCAGTAGCCGCTCTTGCCTGTCGCAATCCTCGGGTATGCGGAACTTAGTGCTCGCATAAGCCAGATCTATGCCGATAGCAGTCTCCGCGGGACTCTCGAAGCCGACTTCCCGAAGCCAACGAGGTGCACGCGATCCGCATCCGCTCGCGTCGACTACGAGATCACTGTCTAAAGACCGCAACTCGCCATCTTTGCTATATCGAACGCCGTCGACATGACCGGCACGGCATAAAAGCCCTTGCACCGCGCACTCTTTCTGAAACTTCACATTCGTGTACTCCAGCGTACTTTGCCGCACGCAATATTCGAGAAGACCCCGGCTCTGCAGGTAGAAATCGATCCCGAAGTCGCGTGGCTCGCGCACACTTCCCCCGACGGTAT
Organism: Candidatus Binataceae bacterium; assembly: GCA_035308025.1. Lineage (NCBI taxonomy): Bacteria > Candidatus Binatota > Binatia (SeqCode) > Binatales (SeqCode) > Binataceae (SeqCode) > Binataceae bacterium (SeqCode). The sequence continues at coordinate 39,625 of DATGHL010000023.1, read as the reverse complement.
ACGCTTTGCCAAAGGGCCCGTAAAATACCCATTCCTTCCCCATACGGCAACGAACCGAGCCGAGTTTGTTGAGGCTTGCGAGAAAACCTGGATACAACATCGCCATTACCTGCTGGCCGCCGAGCAGCAGCCCGTGAGCATGGTTGCCCTGCAGAACCGACTTATGCAGCGCAGGCCCCGACTCAACATGGTCGCGTTCGAGTACCGTCACTGACTCGAAGTGATCGGCGAGCACACGGGCTGTCATCAGTCCCGTCAGACTGCCACCGATAACCACAGCATGTTCACCAAGACAATTCGCCATTGGCCCCCGAGATAGTGGCATCAGAAATCCTCCGATTTCGTTCACAGCTTTCACAAAAGGGTCTCTCACTTGGGTTCAGCTCCAGAAGGGGTGAGACTCATTTTAGAAGGCGTAACAATCGAGGGAACAATTCGTTCGATCACAATGAACATCCGCCTCTCCCATCGCATGAACTCCGTTGAGGGGGTCAGGTCAGGCCCTTCCATCAGGCGGAATCGCATTAGCCTGTCGCGGCCGGGTTGCTGTGCCTCACTCAGAGATAGCGGCCGGCGCCGACCCAGCTCAGCGTCAGCCCCTCTGCGCGGTGAAGAACTTGGTGACCAGCCGCGATCGCGCTTGACTGGAATTATGATTGCGCGATCTTCGATCCCAGATACACTCCATTACTAATTCCCATCAGAGTGACAAATCCCGATGAGATCTCCGGAATCACGTAAGTCGTCGCCACTGAAATAAGGACGAAGGTGGCCGTGATAAGGGTAAACATGAGCATCTGAAAGCGCGCGATATCGACCTCGCGCGGGGCCGTCGCGTCGCTCGTGCCGTCGCTAACCAGGAGGTCTGACCATTTGGGGATCTGGGTCGCAGGCGGGGCTTGCGGGGCGTCGGCCTTTTTCTTCGCGGCGTCGTTGGCGGCGGCGGTCGCTTGGGCCGTATCGGTACCGGCGCGCGCGATCAGATTCTGACCGTTGATTTTCGCCGCGATACTAGCAGCACCCGCGATGCCTACCAGCACCAGTGTTCCATCGGAAATTGCGACCAGTTGACCCGAAAGGGACATTACGTACACGGCAGAGGCCGCGACCACGAAGGTCCAGAGCAAGATCTGAAGTTGGGAAAGGCTGGCAACGCCATTGGCGGTTGAAATAATTCTCAGTAGCCAGTTGGCCTGCTGCAGCCCGGGCTGCTTTAGCCGCTTCGTGGCACAGAGATGTAAGAGCAGCAGACCCGCGATTACCGTAAGGCTCGCAAAAAGCATTGCCCACAGGGGATTGGTGATTCCAATCGTGGTGCTCGCATCGGCCGCGAGGTTGTTGTCGGGCCCGACCGCCAGGATCCGAACCTGCGCCAGAGGGACCAGAGGAAGCAGTGCCACCCGTTCGGCATCTTTTGGCGGTCCCAGGCCGGCGGGAACGATCGCGGTGACTTTCAGAACTTTCCGATCGCTGTCGAGCTCAGATTCACTAGATGCCTCGACATATTTTTGCTCGCCGCCGTTCCGCTGTTTCCATCGGAAGCAAACCACCACCTCGGCGTCGTCAGGGATTCGGGTAAAGGTCGCGACGGTGAATTGGATGGCGCCGCCGATCGGCTGCCAGCTCTTTTGCTGCGCGCCGTTGCTGGATTGCTGAACTATGACGCCGACTCCTGCCCGATGGGCCGCGACGGTCTGGTCGCATCCCAGATATGGCGTCGGGCTGGCGGCGGCCATCGGCTGGACCGCGGCGCTACTTGATGACCGGGGCGGCGTCTCAGGCTGGGCATTCGCGCGTGGAACGGCTGAGCTGATCGTCAGCATACAAATGAATGCAAGCAGTAGCGACCAGGAGTTTATTTTCATCGATTAACCTCCACTGGACGGTTGAACGATGCAGCCGGAGGTTGTGCTGCCCGCGATTGGGTTTTCAGGGCAATCAAGGCAAATTCAGTTGCCCCAGACGGTGCCGCCATCGACATTGATGGCCTGGCCGGTGATCCACTTGCCGTGATCCGTCACCAGAAACAGCACCATCTCCGCGCATTCGCTGCCGTCGCCCGCGTAGCCCAGCGGAATCATCGTCTTGACGAAGTTCCGCCATTTCTCACCGCGGCCGATATCGTCCATGCGAAAGGTATCGATGATACCCGGGCAGAGCGCATTGACGCGGATGCGATGGGGCGCCAGCTCGAGCGCCATCGCCCGGCTGAGCGCGTTGATTGCGGCCTTCGACGAAGCGTACGCGGCGGTATTGGCGAAGGCCAGCTTGCTTGCAATCGATGAGAGGTTGACGATGCTGCCGCCTTCGCCCTGCGCGATCATGCGGCGCGCAGCCGCACGCGCGAGCAGGAAGGTTCCGTCAACGTTGGTGGCGAAGACTTTCTTCCAAACCGCGTAGGAGAGCTCGGTCGCCGGCACCCGGTCGGGTCCGCGCGCGGCGCTGGCATTGTTGATCACGATATCGAGGCGGCCGTAGGCGGCGACGGTTTGGCTCACCAGCTCGTCGACGGCCTGCTCGTCGCGGATGTCCGAAACCAGCGCCAGGCATCGTCCGCCGGCGGTTCGGATCTCGTCGGCGACACTCTCGATGTCTCGCCAGCCGGCGGCCTTCTCGTCGTCGGGGTAGTCCTCGGGACGCCGTCCAGTGCCCGTGATCACGATTGCGGCGCCGGCCTGCGCCAGCATCTTCGCGATCGGCCGTCCGATGCTGCGCATTCGTCCGGCGCCGGTGATGATCGCAACCTTGCCCGTAAGTTCCTGATCCATGGCCATCGTCGCTTCCCGGCTCCTCGTCTGATGGAGGAGATTGCTAGTCGGTTCCGATTACGACTGCAAACCGCGCGGATTGAGGACTTTGCAGGGGCGGCTCGAAGGTGAACAATTTTCAGGTCTCATCGTCCAAGTAACGAGGTGGCAAGTATCGAGATGGTCGGTGTGAACGTGGGCGGCGCGAGCGGTATCGATGATTTGAAGAGATCCAACTTGGGCCGATCGCGGACGCATCTGGCGTTAGCTCTCATGATTGGCGCGAGTCTGCTGTTTGGCGCCGGGGCAGGCAGATCGTCCGCGGAAGCGGCTGCGGAGCCTGCGACCGCGGTCTTCGCCGGCGGCTGTTTCTGGGGCGTGGACGCGGTCTTTAAGCACGTCAAGGGCGTCACCAAGGTCGTTTCAGGATATACCGGCGGAGCTGCGGTCGATCCAAGCTACGAGCTGGTGAGTACCGGCACGACCGGACACGCGGAGTCGGTGGAAGTAACCTATGATCCGTCCCGAGTCTCATACGGCGATCTGCTGAAGGTCTTCTTCCTGGTCGCGCACGATCCGACGGAGTTGGATCGGCAAGGTCCCGACGAAGGAACGCAATACCGCTCGTCAATTTTCTATACGGACGAGAGTCAGAAGAAGATGGCTCAGCAGTACGTCGCCGAACTCGCGCGGGAAAAGATTTTTTCTGAACCGATCGTGACCCAGGTCGTCCCGCTAAAGGTTTTCTACCCCGCCGAGGATTACCATCAAAACTACCTCGCACTGCACCCGGATAGCCCTTACATCATCATCAACGATCAGCCGAAATTGGCGGCGCTACAGAAGCGTTTCCCAGCGCTCTACCAGGAATAGTTCAACGGTCTTAAGCGGATTCAGTCCGATAGCCGAAGGGCCGACCTCTCGGTGACCCGCGATCAGTCGCGGTAATCGCCCTGTTACTTGCCATATCCGGGCGGATAGAGCTGGTAGCAGATCAAATACGTCGCGATGCCCGTGATGGATACGTAAATCCAGATCGGCAAGGTCCAGCGCGCGATCCGCCGATGCTGCGCAAAGTTGCCGCGTAAGGCCCGGGAAAGCGTGATTATGGCGAGCGGTACGATCGCGCCCGCCAGCGCGATGTGAGAGATCAAAATTGAGAAGTAGAGGGGCCGGATCAGTCCGTAGCCCCGAAAGTGAACGTCCCCAACCTCATAGTGATAGAAGCAGTAAGAGGCAAAAAAAATCGACGACACGGTGAACGCTGCGATCATGCAGGCGCGATGTGCGCGAATCCATCGGCGCCGAATGCAGTAGAAACCGGCCAGCAGAAGTAGCGCTGCGAGCGCGTTCAGGACCGAGTTGATCGGCGCGAGCAGGTGATACGACGTCATCGAATAAAACCGAATGAGCGAGTCTAGCGCCTGAGCCTCGGCGGCGCGATTGCGTGCGTTGGTCGTTTATCGTTGGAAAAGCCGGGGTGCTAAGCTATCCTTATGTAGGAATAAGACTGGGCCGCCAGCGCGTCGCGCCGCGGACCCTCAGGAGGAACCATGGGCAAAACCATTATCTCAGCCGACTCGCACATCACCGAGCCGCCGAACTGCTACATCGATAACATCGATCCGAAGTATCGCGACATTGCGCCGAGGATCGTGCGTGACGAGGCCAAGGGCGACCTCTTCGTCATTCACGGCATGAAGAAGCCCTTGGGAATTGCGCTTGCGGCCGCAGCCGGCAAGCGGCCCGAGGACCTGCGGGCGTACGGCTCGACCTTCGAAAGCCTGCATCGCGGCGGCTGGGATCCGAAAGCGCGGCTCGCCGATCAGGATCGCGACGGCGTGTCGGCCGAGGTTATCTATCCAACCATTGGGATGATGATCTGCAACCATCAGGATTTTGACTACAAGAAAGCCTGTTTCGACGCCTACAACCGCTGGATCGCCGAATTCTGCGCGGGGAGCCCGGAGCGTTTGATCGGGCTCGGCCAAAGTACGATGCGCTCAGTTGAGGAGGGTATCGAGGAGCTGCGCGAAATGAAGGCGCTGGGATTGCGCGGCGTGATGCTGACCGGCAATCCGCAGGTGAGCGATTTCGACGACCCCTGCTATGGGCCCTACTGGGAAGCGGCGATCGACCTCGAGATGCCGATCAGCTTCCATATCCTGACCAGCAAAAGCGATCAGGTCGGCAGCCGTGGACGCGGACCGCTGATCAACAGTTTCATGTCGATCATCCGCGGCAACCAGGACATCATCGGCACGTTCATTTACGGCGGCGTTTTCGAGCGCCATCCCAAGCTGAAGATCGTCTGCGTCGAGGCCGACGCCGGCTGGGTGCCGCACTTCATGTACCGGATGGACCACGCCTACAACCGCCACCGGACCTGGATGAGGTGCAAGGAGCTCGAGAAGATGCCGAGCGATTATTTTCGCGAGCACGTTTACCTGACTTTCCAGGATGACTGGGTCGCCTTCAAGACGAAGGACCTGTGCAATTATCAGCGCCTGATGTGGGCGAACGATTTTCCGCATAGCGACTCAACCTGGCCGTGGTCGCAGGAGATTCTCGCCGAGCATACGAAGGGTCTGACGACCGTCGAGAAGGACGCGATCCTGCACGACAACGTCGCGGAACTCTACAATTTGTCGATCTAAAGTTCCGCGAGTTCCCGAAAAAAGGAAGCGCCGCTGGTCTTACGACTGGCGGCGCTGTCCATTGACGCGTGTGGAGAGTTCGGTTCGCGGACTACTTGTTTACATCCCAGAACGTGCGATCTTCAGAAACCACGGTTCGCTCCCCCCATTTCGTTGACGCGATCAGCCGCCCGTGCCGCAGCTGCAGATGCCTTTACCGCTGCCGACCAGTTCGATCGCGGCGCAGGCCGTCTGCAGGCCATTCAACTCGGGACGGCTCAACGGACTTGGCGTGAACTCATCTTCCGTCAAGGTGCCATCGTTTTGCGGATGCGTCTCGTAAGCGGCGAGATTCCCAGACGTTTTCGCCAAGCTTGCGTCGCAGTTCGTTGCTGAGGACGAGACAATCGCCACCGATCCATTGACGGTTGAAACGCCATTGGCGGGGTTGCTCGTCAGATCAGTGTCGACGCTGAGGATGCGGGTCCCCCGGTCGGTCACGTTGCATCCGCAGCATTCCCGCAGTTCCTGATCTTCGTCAGTCACGTAGATCAACGCGCACAGTGACGAGCCCGACGGGTTGACGATCCGTACCGTGCCGTCCGGGTCCGTTGTGCTGCCAGCATTCGAGTAATAGTTAACCTGGTAGACGCCGTTCTGCGCTCCCGACGGGGTCGGGGTCGGCGACGGCAATGCCAGTGCGAGGGCGGCGCTTGTCAGAAGCGCTGCCGCCAGCGTCGCTATGAATGTACCTCTTTTGCCCATTACGTTTACTCCTCCGTTATTCGGCCGCTTAACCAGACTCTCTCACGTCAAGCTCTCTTGTAATTGAAAAGCGTTACATACGCAAGCGCAGATCAGTACAAAGCTGTTAAGCATATCAATATTTCTATTTGCATTGGTGAGGGCTCGTCGATATATCTATCGGTGGTTATATCCAAGAAGAGCTGATTATTCAACTGTTGTGATGGGGAGAGCTAGGACCCGATGGGTGTAAGATGTTGCGAGTCAGCTTATCCCAAGAGCGATCTTGAGTTTTTTTGACAAAACCCAAGAGCTAATCTAATTGCGAAAGAAGCAGTATGATGTTATATTCAGCAAAGAGGGTGTATATGATGCAAATCAGGCACAAGATAGCGACGCAATCATGGAGAAACCTGTCGGTGATCGGCCTTTTCGGGCTGCTTATGTGGCTGCTGCCGAGCGCGCCGGCAGCGCAGGCAGATACATCAGCCACGGACGACCCGAGCCGCGTGGTCGCTATGGTTGGCAGTTATCAAATCACGCTAAAGGATGTCGATACGCGGCTGCTAGGAGAAAAAGGTCCGGCGCATCTCTACGACGAGCGTAAGAATGCGCTCGACGAGATGATCGACGAATATCTGATCAGACAGGCGGCGGCGAACGCAAAACTGAATTCCGCAGATTACATGAAGCAGGCGGCCAAAGTCCCGGTAGTGACTGAGAGCGAAGCACGCACCTATTATGACGCGCATAAGGCTCAGATTGACGTCAAGACGGGAAACCAGCCTTACGACAAAATAAAACCTCTGCTGATTTCGGCTTTGCAACAAAAGCGGCAGCGTGAAGCGGTGGACGCGGTAATTGCCAAGTTGCGCGCCGCGCAGGACGTTCAAATTGCGCTGAAAGCGCCGCGCTTTGGGGTGGCTACGGGCGATAGCCCGGCTGTGGGCGACAAAAATGCGCCGGTCCAGATCGTCGAGTTTGCGGACTTCCAGTGCCCGTACTGCCGGGCTGCCGAGGGCTCGATAAAGCAGGTCAGGCAGCAATACGGCAACAAGGTGCGCCTGGTCTATATGGACTTTCCACTCGGCTTCCATCCGCACGCACTGGACGCCTCGATGGCCGCGCGATGCGCCAATGAACAGGGTAAATTCTGGCCCTATCACGACGCTTTGCTCGCGGACCAAAGCAAGCTTGACTTGTCCGATCTCAGAACTACGGCGGCGAAGTTAGGGCTCGACACGGCGAGCTTCAACCATTGTCTCGACTCCAAGAAGTATCGGGCCGCGGTCATAAGCGATCGCGATCAGGGGACCAAGCTTGGCCTTACCGGAACTCCTACGTTTTTCCTGAATGGACGCGAATTGTCGGGGGCACAGTCGCCGGAGGCATTTTCCGCCGCCGTCGACGACGAGCTTAAGGCCCCCCCGGCGCCGGAAAAAGAAGCGGCGCGATGAACTCCAGCCGGAGCGAACTGCTTGGCTGCGTTTCTGGTGGCAGCAGGCCATGACGCCCGTCGAGAAGGATGCCATCCTGCACGATAACGTCGCGGGCGTTTATCACTTGTCGGTCTGAGTTCGGGCCATCGTGAGGCAATGAACGCCGCCGGCTAAAATACCGGCGGCGTTTACTTTCTCGCGCTCGCCATTTTTATCAAGAAAGTGCTCTAATAGAGCCGCCCGTCAGGGCGAACGATGCGCTTTTCCGCAAGGGAGGCAGCGATGCTCGAGCAAGTCAACCTCGCCGAGTTGGTGCAGGATCATCGGGTCCATCGAAAGATCTACGTCACGCCGGAGATTTTCGAGCTCGAAATAGAGCGGATTTTCGAGCGCAACTGGGTTTACCTCGGCCACGAGAGCGAGGTCGCCGAGCCCGGCGATTACAAAACCGTGCGGATCGGCACGCAGCCTGCGATCCTCTCGCGCGACGAAGATGGCCGCGTGCATGTCGTGATGAACCGCTGTATGCATCGCGGCGCGACCATTTGCCAGCAGGAGCGTGGCAACTCGAATTATCTGCGATGCTGGTATCACGGCTGGACTTACAACAGCCGTGGCGAGCTGATTGGCGTGCCGTACGCCGGCGGTTTCGGCAGCAAGTTCGATCGCAGCAAATTCGCGCTGATCAAACCGGCGAAAGTCGCGATCTACCGAGGGCTGGTGTTTACGAGCCTGAGCGCCGACGTCGAAGAACTGCCTGACTATCTCGGCAACGCGAAGTACTATCTCGATCTGTTTATGGATCTGTCGCCCGAGGGTGAGATCGCGGCGCGCGCCGGCACCCATAAATACGGCTACGACGGCAACTGGAAATTCCAGATGGAGAACGGCGTCGACGGCTATCACGCCAACTTCGTCCATCAATCGTTCTTTGAGGTGCAGGGCAAGCGGCTGGGCCGTAAGCTGATGAAGCTCTTCAATGAAAGCACCGCGATGGAGAGCAAGGACCTAGGGCACGGCCATTCGATTCTGGATACGGCGCCGAAGCGGCGCGTCGAGCAGCCGGTGAATAATTTGTTTCGCGGCATGAGTTCGCAGGCTGCGACGGACGCCTACCTCGACAGCCTTCAGCGGCGATTCGGCAAGCAGCGCACCAGCGAGATTCTGGGGGCCTCGAACGTCAATCTGGCGATTTTTCCGAATTTGTTGATCATCGGCGTCCAATTGCGCCAAGTCATTCCGATCGCATTCAATCGCACCGAGGTCTTTGCGACGCCGACGACTTTGCGTGGCGTGCCCGAAGAGATCAACGTCGCGCGGCTGCGCGCGCACGAATCCTTTTACGGCCCGGCCGGCGGTGGTGCGCCGGACGACGTCGAGATGTTCAACCGCTGCACCGCAGGACTGGCGGTCAAAGGCGCAGAGTGGCTCGAATTGAGCCGCGGGCTCGAACGCGAGGTCATTACACCCGACGGCATCATCGCGGCGCATCTGACCGACGAAGTTCCCCAGCGCGCCCTCTACCGCCGCTGGCGCGAGGTGATTTGCGGCGCGGCGGCGACTGAACCACGTCCGGCAAAGCTGGCGCTGATCGCCTCAGGCTCGTAGGCGGTTCCGCGACGATGGCCGGGCTGCAACGCTCGCATGCGGAGGATCTGCTTTATGCGGAGGCGCGCCTGCTCGACGAAGGACGCTACGCTGATTGGCTGAATTCTCTCACCGACGACATTACTTATTGGATTCCCATGGGGGGCGAGGGCGGCGATCCAGCGCGTGCCATTTCGATCGTCTACGATAACGGCGCACGGCTGCGCGACCGCGTGGCCCGACTCGGCACTGGGCTCGCGCACGCGCAAAGTCCACCCTCAAAGACCCGCCGCCTGATCGCGAATGTGCAGATCGAGGAAACCACGGACGCCGCGGCGAAGGTCGCTTCGGCTTTTATCCTTTACGAGCTTCGTCGCGGGCGGGAGCGGGTTTTCGCCGGCCGTTACGAGCATCAGATGCGTTTCGAGGCCGGGCGATGGAAGATCGCGGCGAAAAAAGCCATTCTGGTCAATAACGACGAGGTGATCGACAACCTCACTTTTATCGTGTGACGCGCAGAAGCTCTCAGCGCTGGAGGATTCAGGTGGCAAGCGTGACGCAACTCGGTTACCTGGGATTGAACGTCAAGGTGCTCGCGGACTGGGAGCGGTTCGCGACTGAAATTCTCGGCCTGCAGTCGTCAGGCGTCACCGCCGACGGCTCGCTCTACTTGCGTATGGACGAGAATCACCATCGCTTCATCCTGCACGAGAATGACGCCGACGACGTGGCCTTTATCGGCTGGGAAGTGAGCGACGAGCCGGCGTTACACGCCCTGACTACGCAACTCGAAGCGGCGGGGGTCGAGGTGGCGGCGGGAACGCCGGAACTCGCGCGTAATCGCGGTGTCGCGCAACTAATCCAGTTTCGCGACCCGAATGGAATCGCGAGCGAGGCCTATTACGGTCCGCTGATGAACTTCGAGGCGCCGTTTCACTCCTCGCGCGCGATAACGGGTTTCGAGACCGGCCTGATGGGACTCGGTCATATCGTGCTGGGCGTCACCGACGCGGCCAAAAGTCTGCACTTTTATCGCGACGCGCTGGGCATGCGGATCAGTGATTTTATCGAGATAAAGATGCGGCGCGGTGCGCCCTCGGGCATGATGATCAACTTTTTGCACTGCAATCCGCGCCATCACTCGTTGGCCTTTGGCGAATTTCCCGGCGGCAAGCGGCTCCATCACTTCATGTTGCAGGTCAGGACGATCGATGATGTCTGCTCGACGATGTATCTATGCCAGGACCGCGGCGTTCCGATCGCCGCTACGCTCGGGCGCCACACCAACGACCATATGGTGTCGTTCTATATGCGGTCGCCGTCGGGCTTTGAGATCGAATACGGCTACGGCGCGCGGCAGATCGACGACGCGACCTGGAAAGTTCAGCGGCACGAAGCCGGCAGCATCTGGGGTCATCGCGGCGGAGCGGGCGGACCACCGCCGAAGCCAGCCGCGTAGCCTCAAACCTGCTGGTTAAAAATACTCATCGCACGCTCGAGCCCCTCGCCAATCAGCACCGTGACCGCCTCGATGACGCGGTCCAGTGTCGGCTCAAGTTCGCGCATCTCGCTCGCGGTCAATGGCTTGAGGACATGATCGATCGCGTCCGCGGCGGCGCCCGGATGGCCGACGCCGACGCGCACGCGAATGAAGTCGGGGCCTAGCGCCGCAGCGATTGAGCGCACGCCGCGATTGCCGGCGTCGCCGCCGCCACGCTTGATCCGCATCTGCCGCAGCGGCAGATCGATCTCATCGTGGATTACAATCAACTTTTCGACTGGGACTTTGAAATAGCCGGTTAGCGACGCGAGACAATCGCCGCTGCGGTTATAGAAGGTCTGCGGCGTCACGATCAGTGCGGACGCGCCTGCGATAGCCGTCTCAGCGTAGAGGCCACTGAATTTGCGGCGGTTGAGTTCGATCCGGTGGCGCGCGGCCAGATGTGCGGCGGCCATGAAGCCGACGTTATGGCGTGAGCGGCGATACTCTTCGCCGGGATTGCCGAGTCCGGCGACGACCCAGCGGCTCGCGTCCGTATCGGGCTCCGCGCGCGGCGCCGGTCCGGGACGAAATCTGACGAACAGGTTGCCGATCCGGCTCATGGCGGCTTCCTGCGTCAGCCGATTGTTTAGCGCGCGTGGCGGCCATTGCGGCCGGAAGCGCTCAACGGCTTGATCAGAGGTTCGAGCGCGTCAAACAATTTGCGCATCTCCGCCGGCGTCCCAATCGAGATGCGGAGGGCGTCATTGAAGACCGAGCGCGGAAAATGGCGCACCAAAATTCCGCGCCGGCGCAAGCTCGCAGCCAACGCCGCCAGATTCTGATTCGCCATCCGCGCCATCACGAAATTAGCCTGTGAAGGCGGGACCTCGAAGCCCATCCGGCGCAGACGGGCTTCGGTCAGGGTGCGCGTGCGTTTGACGCGCTCGACGTTACGCCGCATCCAGGGTAGATCGGAGAGCGCGGCGGCGCCGGCTGCGATCGCGAGACGATTCAGATTGTAGGAATCCTTAACTTTGAGTAGCTGGCCGAGCAAATGCGGATGGGCGAAGCCGAGACCGAGGCGCATTCCGGCCAGCGAAAAAGACTTTGACAGCGTGCGCAGCACGATGACATTTTTGTGCCGCCTGGCGAGGTCCAGGGCGTGAGCCTCGGCAAAATCCGCGTAGGCCTCATCGATTACCAGCAAGCGCTCCCCGAGGGCCCGCGCCATCACGTCGAGCGCGGCGCGCGGCGCCGGCGTGCCGCACGGAGAGTTTGGGCTGCAGACGATGGTCAATTTGGCGCGCTCGCGCGTCAGCGCCTGGAGCGGAGGCTTGAAGCTGGGTCCGAGTGGAATTTTAATTACGTGCGCATCCTGAATTTGCGCGAGCGTGTCATAGAGCGAATAGGTCGGCTGCGCGCAGGCGACTTTGTCGCCACGATCGAGGACCGCCCGAAACAGCATCGCGAGCAGTTCGTCGGAACCATTACCGGCCAGAATCATTTTCTGGGGAACTGCATAGGCGCGTGACGCCGCCAAAGTGAAATCGTCGGCGTTGGGCGCGGGATAAAGGCGCAGCGCGCTGGTCGCTGCCTTGACGATCGCCCGCCGCACAAATGGCGACGGCGGGTAGGGATTCTCGTTGGTGTTGAGCTTGGTCAGTTGCTCGCCCGGCCGCGGCTGCTCTCCCGGGACGTATGGTTCCATCCGCGCGATCGCCGGACGAAACATCGATGCGTTATCAGCAACTGACGATTGAACCGGCTGGGCCATCGCGAACAGTTTAGCCGCGTCAATAAAGCAGACCAAGCCGCCACAGCAGTTGTGAGGTTGCAGGACAGGGATCCGGCGCGCGGCGAAGGATCAGGCGCAGATGCGCGGCAAGGAGTATCAGATCGCTCCAGCGATCGATGTCGTACCACGGCTCGGCCAGCGCGTAGCGCCTTCCAGCCTGCTCGAGACGCGCGATCGTTGTAGCGAGCACGCTCGCGCCGCCCCAGCGGATGCCATGAAAAATCTTGGGAAGCCCGCCGCGGACGCCAACCATATAGTAGCCGCCGTCGAGAGTGGGGCCGAGGACGGTCGGCGAGCGCTGCAGCATCGCGACGGCTTGGACGAGCGCTCGCAGCGGCAGCGACGGCGTATCGGCGCCGATCAGAATTGCGCCATCGACGCTAAGGGGGGCCAGCACTCGGGCCATCCGTGCGCCCAAACTACCGTTTCCCTGGTCGATCAATTCCGCATCGAAGCGGCGCTTGAGGGCAAGAAAATAGCGGCTCTGCCTCACGTCGCGCGCGGCGCTCCCGGCAATCACCAGACGCAGGCCGGTGGCGCGCGCCTTGGTCAACGCATCGCGGGTGAAAGCGTCGGCGAGAGCCGCGGCATTGTTCGCGCCGAGGCCGGGAATCAGCCGCGTTTTCGTGAGGCCCGGGACCGGCTCGCGCGTGAAGACTATGATGGTCTGGTTTATGGCTTGCGGCGGTTGCGACGAATGCGTCACTTGATCGTGTTAGGCACGATTATATTGATCGGCAGGCCCAGCATCTTTTTGACAAACTCCGCTACTGAGGTCACTGGCTTGGGCAAGACGGTGGGATCCTTTAGCGGCCCGTAAACCGCAAAGTAAGCCGCGACCAGGCCTTTGGTGCCACCGGCGAGGTTGCCGCCGACGATCGGGATTTGATGGACTATCCAGTTGGCGGTGTTGAATGGGAAGACGCCGACCTCCATATTCACGCGCTCGCGGCCAAACTGAACGTCGCCGTGCGCGGTGATATCGACCACCGGGCCATCGAGCAACAGATTTTTGGTTTTGAAGTCACCGCCTGCGCCCAGGAAATCTGCGGTCAAGGCTTTGAAGGGCACTCCGGTGACCAGCGGATCCACTTGAGCGGTGAGCCAGCTCTTGAGATCGATAAGCCCCAGGATGCGCGTCAGCAGCTTGAAGCGATTGACCAGACCGTCGGTGACGCGGACTGAGAGGGTTCCGCCGAGCGAGTCGAAGAAATCGACGTCGGTGTGCGCCCAGATGTCGCCGTTGGCGGCGAGCGTCCCGATCAAGATGGGACGCGGCCCCGGGGCGGCGAGGGTCGAAAGCAGCCGTGCATCCATTCCGGCGATCGTGCCGATGATACGGATCCAATCGTCACGCGAACGGCCTGCAATATCGAGGTGGACGTCGCCCTTCAAGACGGTGGCGGTGAAATTGGATACGTGCCAGTCGTTACCCGCTTTGGTGAAGTCGGTGGCGACGTTGGAGAGCGGCAACTCACCGAAATTGGCCTCGCGTCCTTCGATATGTCCCGATACTGGGACGGGGAAAAAATGCGGCGGAGTGCGCGGCGACCAGGGTAGGCGGATGAAGCGCAGCACTTCAAAATCGAGTTTGGCCGCGGTGGCGTCGAGCCGCACCGCGGGATGCGCCAGGTCTGCGACCGCCAGCCGGAAGTCCAGAGCCGAGCCTTCCAGTTTGGCGCCGGGCAGATCGAGCGTCAACCCCTTGCCGTCCAAGATGAGGGTCGCTGCGCGACTTACGATCATCGGTGAACGGACGAAGCCGAATTGGATCTGGCCGGCAGTGAGCGTGAGCTTGCCGGTGATTACCGGAAAATCTTCGTGACCGGGAGCGCTGTTGGCGGTGAGCGCGCCGCTTACCGTGCCATCGGCGGCGAGGTCCGCGGGATCGACGAATCGCGGCAGCCACTGCTCGATCACAAGTTGATGCAGTTGCGCGGTGAAGTTGTGCAGAAGCGGCATGCCGGGCCGAGGCGCTAATGTCCCGTTGAGGACGATGTCGCCGCCCTTCGCGCCCGCAGGAAGCAAACGGACGTGGTCTAAGGAGATGCCGGCGGGGCTGAGCACCGCACTGCCCTGGGCGAAGACAATGTCCTCGGGAACAGATCTTGTTCCGAGCACCGCGCGGCTCAAGTCGAAGGTCGCAAGATAGTCGCGCGGCGCGCGCCACCTGAGATCTTTCGAGTCGCCGGAACCGCTGAGCACGACTGGCGCGCGTCCAGCGACATGCGTGACGTTATCGGCGATCGTCGGGCTCGCAGTGCGCGCCACGGCGTTAGCGGCCGGGTAAAGCTCGCCGAGATCGAGATCGCCGCGCAGTTTCGTCTTGTAAGAAATAAGCGCCGGGGCGCGCGACAGATTGACGTCGGCGCTGAGACCGTCGAAGCGGGATTTGCCGATCGCGAGCGAGCCCTGCGTGAGCGTCAGCAGGCCCGCCGCATAAGCGAGCTGCCCATTGAAATCGCGCAGCGGCATAAGCTTTGAATCGGGCGGAAACTGGTAACCGACGTTCGTAAGAATCGCGGCGGCGCGCAAATTATTGCGCAGCGTCGCGACGCTCCAGTCGCGAAGCGGTACGGCCGTGTCGAGCGCGATCTGCGTCAGCGCGATTTCGCCCTGGTCAAGCCGTGTGGCGAATTGGAGCAGCGATGGTGGAATCGCGCGGACTGAGCGCATCAATGAGCTGACGCGCGCCAGCGTCAGCCGCGTTCCGCCCGCGCTAAAGGTCGCGGCGCGATCATCGGTGTATGGATGTACGATGCGCGCGTTCCCGCTCAACACGATCACGCCTTCCTGACGCAGCGTGACGCTCGGCAGGTCGATCTCGTCGGGTGCCGCATGATAGCCCGCGCTGATCTGATAATCGCCGGGCGTGAGCGGCTTGCTCAGGCTGCCGCCACTCAGTGACAAACCACGGACGTTGGTGTTGCTCTTGCCGCTGAGGACCCCGGTGTCGTCAAGGGCCACGTGCAGATTCCCGTCGACCTTAGCCGCCGCCTTTGCAGCGCCAACGTCAACGCCGGTGACGCGCAGATCCCAGAACCAGATTTCGCCGTTCGCGATGAGCTGCGGATGATCCAACGGCGGACCGAGGGTGACCCGGCCGGCGAGATGAAACGGGTCGGCCGGCACCCACGCCGGCATTGCGGTAAACTTCACCTGCCACGGCCAGTTGCCCGGATGGCGATAGTGCCAACGGCTCGCCTCGAGGTTCAGATGCTCGACGATTGGGACATTGTGTTCATCGGTCAGCGTCGCCTCGTTGACTTTTATGTGCTGGACCGTGTCGGAGAGTGCGTCGAGCGTTTCGGACAGCGCTTTTATCGCCGGCGCGTCGAGATGGGCGAAGCCGTCTGCGGCGAAGTTCGCCCCGCCGGCGGGAACTCGCGCAAGCGGCTGTTCAAACCCCAGCTCGTAGACCGGTAGGCCGGCATTACGGAAGACTGCGCGATAGCCGAGGACGGCGCGGATCTCTTTCAGGCGCGCCACTTCAACGCCCGCCCGCAGCACGCGCGGATGTTCGAGCACGACCTCGAGGCGGCGATTGAAGGCGACGCGGGTGCCGCTTATCTGAATGTCGAAGCCGGTGTGATCGCGGATCCGGCCCAGTACGATCTTCGCGATCGTCGCCTGATTGCGCACCGCGACCACGCCGGCGGTAACGCCTACGGCGACCGCCAGCAGGAGCGCATAGCCGACAAATCGCAGACGTCTCATCGGGAGTTGATTCGCGTCAGAGCTCGGAGGCGCCGAGGTCCCCCGAATGCAGCGTCGCGTCGAAATCAGTTGCTGGGCGCGGACTGCGCCGGGGCGCTATCGCTCCAGGCCGCGCGATGCTTGCCGCGCAGCGCAGTCTTGAGGATCCGGTTGCGGACGCGGATCGACTTCGGCGTAATTTCGACCAGCTCCTCCTCGTCGATCCATTCGAGCGCCGCGTCGAGCCCGAGGTCGCGCCGCGGTGACAGCCGGATCGCTTCGTCGTGACCGGCGGCGCGGATATTGGTGAGCTTTTTCTCGCGGCAGACATTCACCGGCAGATTGGTTTCACGGGAATACTCGCCGACGATCATGCCTTCGTACACCGGTTCGCCGGCGCCGATAAAGAAGCGCCCGCGTTCCTGCAGATGAAAGATCGCGTAGCCGGTCGCGGCGCCCTCGCGATCGGAAATCATCGCGCCGTTCTGGCGGGTGCGAATCGTGCCGCACCACGGCGCGTAACCATTGAAGATCGAATGCATTACGCCGGCGCCGCGCGTCTCGGTGAGAAAGTTGCCGCGAAAACCGATCAGGCCGCGTGCGGGCGCATCATATTCCAGGCGCACCCTTCCGCTGGCGTGCGTCTCCATCGCGCGCATCCGCCCTTTGGCGCCGGCCAGTAGTTGGGTGACGGTGCCGACCGCCTCTTCCGGGATATCGATTACGAGGAACTCCATCGGTTCGACCACTGCGCCGCCCTCCTGGCGGGTAATCACGGTGGGCTTCGAGACTTGGAGCTCGTAGCCCTCGCGACGCATGGTTTCGAGGATTACCGCGAGTTGCAATTCGCCGCGGCCCATCACGCGCCAGGCTTCCGGGCTGAGTTGCTCGATGCGCACGCTGACATTACGGCGGCCCTCGAAATCGATGCGCTCGCCGAGCTTGCGCGAAGTGACGAAAGTACCCTCGCGGCCCGCCCAGGGCGAATTGTTAACCGAGAAGGTCATCGCGACGGTCGGCTCGTCCACGCGGATCGGCGGCAACGAGCGCGGCTCGTCGAGGTCGGCGATAGTATCGCCGATTTCGAGATCATCGAGGCCGGCGAGCATCACGATGTCGCCGGCGCGCGCCTCGGCGACCTCAATCCGCTTAAGCCCCTGCCATCCGTAGAGCCGCGAGACCTTGCCTGAACCGCGGCGGATCTCGCCGCGGCAGATTGAATAGTTGCCGCCCGCCACGATCGTGCCGGCGATCAGGCGGCCGATCGCGAGGCGGCCGACATAGTCGTCGTAGTCGAGGTTATTGACTTGAAGTTGGACGGTCGCGTCGGGATCAACCTCGGGTCCCGGCAGATGCGCGATGATTGTGTCGAACAGCGGATGCAGATCTACTCCGGGTATCTCGGGCCTCAGCGTCGCCGTGCCGGCGCGCGCGTTGGTGTAGAGCACGGGAAAGTCGAGCTGATCTTCGTGGGCTTCGAGATCGATAAAGAGATCGTAAACTTCGTCGAGCACTTCCGCCGCGCGGGCGTCGGCGCGATCGATCTTGTTGATGCACAGGACCACAGAAAGGTGTGACTCGAGCGCCTTGCGCAGGACGAAACGAGTCTGCGGCAGTGGCCCCTCGCAGGCGTCCACCAGCAGCAAGATGCCATCGACCATCGAGAGCGTACGCTCAACTTCGCCGCCGAAATCGGAATGGCCGGGCGTATCGACGATATTGATGCGTGTGGCGCCGAATTGGATCGAAGTGTTCTTGGCCATGATCGTGATGCCGCGTTCACGCTCGAGGGCGAACGAGTCCATCACGCGATCGACCACCTGTTCGTTGGCGCGGAAAACCCCCGACTGGCGCAGCATCGCGTCAACCAGGGTGGTTTTCCCGTGATCAACGTGCGCAACAATGGCGAGATTACGAATATCCTGACGGCGCATAGTGTTATTTATAAAGGGAAACGCGACCGAGCGGTCTCGGTCGCGCAGCGCCTAGTGTACTGGTCTCTGGACCGGGAGTAAACGCTCGGTACCGGAGTTCATGGCGACGATCGTGTGAATTCGCTCGGCGGTGCGCATCAACTGGCGGCGCGTCGAGTGCGCGCTAAGCCCCGCATCTCCTGCGCATGTTGGCCGCAGCGCCGGAACCCCGGCGATCCAGCCGGTTACGAGTGGCTCGACGGCGACTTGACCGCAGCGGGACTCGCCGCGCCTGCCGCCTTGGCCTTGGTCTTTGCTTTCGATTTGCAGCGGTAAACGCTGCTGGTCGAGATACTCATCTCCTTTGCGATATCCTTGGTCTTCTTACCCGCGCCAACTTCGGTCATAACCTTGGCACAATCGACCTTACCTGCGTGAGCGCTTCCGACGCCGCCGATCGCCGTCACTAAGGCCAACGCGGCCACACCCAAAACGATTTGTTTGATCACCTGCAACTCCCAGCAGAGATAGATTACTCGAACGCGACATAGTATCTCAAAAAACCAGTTATGCTGGAAGAGCATATCTCTGCGCGGAGATCTTCGGGTAGCAGTCGTCCGCCAAGATTTACTTCACTAGGCAGCCGAGTAGCCGCCGTCCACCGCCAACTCCGCCCCGGTCACATATGACGCGTCGTCGCTCGCCAAGAACAGCACCGCCGCCGCGACCTCTTCCGGCTGCGCGCCGCGCTTCATCGGTGTCATATCGAAAAAGGGCTGCAGGTCTTCGCGGGTCGGCAAAGCCTCGGAGACCATCGCCGTGTGAATCACCCCCGGATGGACCGAGTTGACGCGAATTTTCTCCGGTCCGTATTGCACCGCCGCCGCCTTGGTCAGGAGCCTGACCGCGCCCTTGGTGCCGTGATAGGCGGTCGAGCCCGGCGAACCGATCAAACCGAAGATCGATGAGATGTTGATAATCGAGCCGCCGCCCCGCTTACGCATCGCGGGAATCGCCGCCTTCATCCCGAGCCAGACGCCCTTCTGGTTGACGTTGACCACGGCGTCCCATTCCTCTTCCGAGGTCTGTTCGAGACCTTTGATATTGAGGATACCGGCGTTGTTGACGAGAATATCGAGGCCGCCGAATTCGCGTTCACAGACCTCGACCGCGGCGCGCCAGTCGGCGGCGCGTGTCACATCCAGATGCACCGCGCGCACGGCGTTTGCGAGCTTCGCATTGATCGCGTCGGCGGTCGATTTGGTCAAGTCGTCGCGCACGTCACCGATCACGACCTTGGCCCCTTCAGCGGCAAAGCGCTGCGCCTCGGCGGCGCCCTGGCCGCGCGCCCCGCCCGAAATCAGCGCCACTTTACCTTTGAGTCGGTCCATTGGAATTCCCCTTCCGGCTTAATTTTTTACGCAGCTCGCAGACTCCTGACCTGGCCGCGCCTCGCGCAGACTCGGCCGCCCCCCTGTGCTCGCCTCCGCTACGCTCCGGCTAGTCCTAGGATTCGGACCAGCGCGCCATGTCTTTGGCAAAATCCTGCACCGTGATGGCTTTGCGCAGGCTGAAATCCGAGTTAAGCAGATCGTAGATGTGATCGTCTTTGCCACGCATGCTGAAATAGACGATGACGCCCTCGTCGCCGCCGCCCTCGATGTGGATTTCGTTTTCCGCGCCACTCGAGAAGAAGCCTGCGGGTTTGATCTTCTCGACCACGCCGTCTGCAGTCTGGTCGAAAACGTGGAGGGTGCCTTCGAGCACCAGGGTCGTCGTCGCGGCGACATGGCGGTGGAACAGACAACGGGCCCCGGGATCGAACTTCACGATTATGTCGGCGGTGTGCGCGGCGACATTGACGTCAAGAATCTGGTAGTAACAGCCCTCGGTCAGGAAGTCTTTCCATTGGATGTTGCCGGTATCAAACCGGAAACGATTTGGTGTGGCTGGCGTGCTTTCGGCGGGCGTAGTTTGGCTCATGGTGTTACCTCGCAATGGATTGGCGCGGATTGTAGCAGGGCTTGGGGTTAGCGGCGAGACTCGATCGCGCGCAACGATTGCGCAACGCGGCGGAAGCCTCTTGAATAGCGAAGCATGATTACGATTCGCCGCTTCGACGCCGCCGACGGCCTGGTGCTGAGCGCCACGGATTATGGCGGCGCGGGCCAGACGCCGATCCTGTTTGTCCACGGCGGGTCGGCGCACGCGCGCTGGTGGGATTTCGTCGCGCCGGCCTTCTGCGATCGCTTTCACGTGCTGGCGCTCGATCAGCGCGGTCATGGCGAGAGTCCATGGACCGCGGAATGGACTTACGGCACCCGTCAATACGTCGCAGACCTGAGCGCGGTGATCGAAGGCTGGGGACTGGGGGCGCCAATTCTGGTCGGCCATTCGATGGGCGGTCATACGGTGATGGCGTACGCGAGCGAGCAGAGCGCGAGCCTGCGCGCGATGGTCGTGATCGACAGTCCGGCCAGCTATCCGCCCGAGGCGGTCGCGGCGCTGCGCGCGATCGGCGAGCGGCCGTCGCGGCCCTTCGCTTCACTGGATGAGGCCGTGGCGAAGTTCCGCACGAATCCTCGCCAGAATAACGCACGGCCCGGAACCCTCGAATATGTCGCGCGACTCTCCTTTCGTCAGGATGCGGCAGGCGGCTGGATCCATAAGATGGATCGGCGGACCCTGATCCGCGAACCCGTCAGCGTCTGGAAGGGCCTCGCACGAATCCAATGTCCGTCACTCTATATTCGCGCCGGATCGAGCGTCCTGCCGGAAGAGGTCACCGGGAAAATCGTGGCGGCGATTCCCGATTGCCGTCAAGCTACCGTGCCCGACTCGTTCCATCATGTGATGATCGATAATCCGGCCGCGCTAATCGCGATCCTCAACGAGTTTCTCGGCGAGCTACAGTAATCAGCCATTTGGACAGCACACTGTGGACGCGCCGGTAAGTGGCTTTACCGAAGGCGCCGCGCGGCTCCACTATCTCGAATGGAACCGCGGAGCGCGGGATTGCGTCGTCCTCGTGCACGGCAATTCCGCCAACGCCTGGTGGTGGGTCTGGGTCGCGGAGGCTATGGGCGCCGCCGCGCAGCGAATCGTCGCGCTGGATTTGCGTGGTCATGGCGACAGCGACTGGGTCAAGCCGCCGAACTATTCCCCGCTCGCCTATGCAGACGATATCGCGCGGCTGATTCGCGCGCTCGAACTTGAGCGTCCGGTGGTCGTCGGGCACAGCATGGGCGGGGTCGCGGCGCTGGCCTTCGCGATGCGCTTCGCCAAGCTCGCGCGAGGGTTGGTAGCGATCGACGTCGCGGTAACCTCGACCGCGCGGCGGAATCGCTATCTGCGTCATCTCAAGGCTCTGCCGACGGTGGTTTATCCCGACCTCGCGACCGCGATCGAAAGGTTCCGGCTGATGCCGAAAGAGGGGGAGATCGCGCCGGAGATCATGCGCGCCGTCGCTGAGCATAGCCTCGTGCGCACGGCGAACGGCGGCTTCACGATGAAATTCGATCGCGAGAGTTTTTTCGGCAGCGACGGGCTCGACGTGGCGTCGGCGATCAGCCAAATCGAAATGCCCCTCCTGCTGGTGCGCGCAGGCCACAGCCGGATCCTCACCGCCGAGGCGGCGGCCGCCGCGGTCGCATCAAATCCGCGGGCGCGCCTCGAGACGATTGCGGACGCGCATCACCATATCCCGCTCGAACGACCGGCAGAACTGGCGCAGGTGCTGAAGGAGTTCATTGAAACGCATCCGGAGGCCTCTTCCGGTTGACGATACGGCTCGGGCCGTGGGAAACTCAGGCCCGGCTAAGAGTGTAAGATTGAAAAACGTGAAAGAAGAACAGTGTAACAGCGCGGTCGCAATCGTGCCCTCGGAGGAAAATCATGGCTGAACCGCAGACTGCGCCGGCTGAAGCGGGACCCCGCCCGATCCTGCCGATCCTCAAACTGCAACCGAAACCTCATCTGGTGGCGATCAAGTGCGGCGGCTGCGGCGCGTTATTCCTCGATCTCAAACGGCTGGCCTGCTCAAAGTGCGGAGCTGCCGGTAATTTCCAGCAGATCGACCTTTCAGACAAGGGTAAGGTCTGGGTCTTTTCGGTGATCCATCAGTCGTTCCCGGGAATCAAGACGCCATACGTAACGGCGATTATCGATCTGCCCGAAGGGATCAGCGTGAAGTCGAATCTGATCGATGTCGATCCCGAGGATCTGCAAAAGAATCCGGGGCAGGCCTTCGGAATGCCGGTCGAGCTGGTGGTAAATGCAGTGGCGAAGGATCGTCAGGGCAACGAAGTGATGGCCTTCCAGTTCCGCCCGAGCAAGAACTAGATACCGAGAATTAATCGAGGGGCACGGCCCGCAGTTTCTTTTCCAGCAAGTTCTTTTCTGAAGGAGAATCGCGATGCGAAATGTCTACGTACTGGGAACCGGAATGATCAAGTTCGGCCGCTATCCCGACAAGTCCGTACCGGAGCTCGGCGCGGAAGCGGCTTTGATCGCGCTCAAGGACGCCGGCGTCACGATCAAGGATGTCGAGATGTTCGCGGCGGGTAATCTATATCAATCAAACGCGATGGTCGGGCAGCGGATCCTCCAACAGATCGGGCAGACCGGAATCCCGGTGATCAACGTTTCGAACGCCTGCGCCACCGGCTCGACCGCTTTTCGCGAGGCCTATATCGCCGTCGCGTCGGGTATGTATGACGTCACTATGGCGATCGGGGTCGAGCAGATGGGCAAGCAGGGGCTGCTCGGCGGTGGCGGCGGCGGTTCCGACCCGGCTTATTCGACGGAAGGGCGGATCGGCTCGGGCCTGATGCCGGCGGTGTTCGGCCAGGCGGGCGTCGAGCACATGCGCAAGCACGGCACCAAGCTCGAACACTTCGCGAAAATTTCGGTCAAGTCGCATAAGCACGCGACCAAGAATCCGTTCTCGCAGTATCGCAACGAAGTCTCGCTTGAGGACGTGATGAGCGCGCGCATGGTCGCGTTCCCGAATACCCTCTATATGTGCTGCCCGACGGGCGACGGCGCCGCGGCCACGATCCTGGTCTCCGAGGACAAGCTCAAGCAGCTCGCCGGCGGCCGCAAGCGGCCGCGGGTAGCAGCCTCGGTGCTGACGTCGGATCCCTACACCGATCGCGATTTGACGCTGCCTGACGTGAGTACACTGACGCGGCGCGCGTCGCGCAAGGCTTACGAGACGGCCGGACTCGGCCCCAAGGACGTGAGCCTGACGGAGCTGCACGACTGTTTCGCGACCGCCGAACTGGTGCACTACGAGAATCTGGAGCTCTGCGCCGACGGTGAAGCGGCCAAGTTTATCGACGAGGGCGGCGGCAAGCATCCGGACCTCGGCGGCCACGCGCCGGTCAACGTCTCCGGCGGCCTGCTCTCGAAGGGTCATCCGCTGGGCGCGACTGGAGTGGCGAATATCTGCGAAATCGTCTGGCACCTGACGCAGGACGATCGCGCGAAGGAACGGCAGGTGCCGAACGCCAAGGTCGGGATGGCGCATGTGATCGGGCTCGGCTCGGCCTGCACGATCAATATCCTGACGGTATAATCGAGGATTCGCGAAGGGCATGAGGGGCCGCCCGGCGGGCGGCCCTTTTTATTTGAGTGAGGCTGATTTGCACCTGACACGTCTCAGAGGTTTTCAGGATTTGATCGGGCCGAGCGCGCGCGCCGTGAGCCGGGTCGAGGACTGCGCGCGCGCGATCATGGAGCGCCACGCGGTCCACGAGATGCGCATCCCGATCCTCGAACGGCTCGAACTGTATCAGCGTTCGAGCGGCGAAACCTCGGATGTCGTCGAAAAGCAGATGTACGCATTCAGCGACGCCGACGAGGCGGAGACGCTGCTCGCGATTCGACCGGAAGGGACTCCCGGTGTCGTCCGCGCCTATATCGAGGCGGGCCTGGATCGCAGCGATCCCGAGCAGCGTTTCTATTACTCGGGTCCGATGTTTCGCCGCGAGCGGCCGCAGAAGGGGCGCTTCCGGCAGTTCCATCAATTTGGCGTCGAGATTTTCGGTCGCGCCGACGCGGCTTGCGACGCCGAACTGCTGATCATGATCGATGAGCTGCGTCAGGAGTTGAAGCTGGAACTGGAGTTCCAGATCAATTCTCTGGGCCACGCCGAGTGCCGGCCCGCCTATCGTGCGGCTCTGCTCGAATACGGCCGCGCCCATCTAACGGAGCTTTGCGCGGATTGCCATCAGCGGCTCGAACGCAATCCGCTGCGTCTGCTCGATTGTAAAATCGACGTGAAACTGGCGGCCGGAGCGCCCAAGAGCATCGATTATCTGTGCGATGCGTGCCGCGCGCATTTTGCAACGGTCGAGCGGCTGCTCAGCGGAGCCGGAGTCCCCTACGTCGTGAATCCGCGACTCGTGCGCGGCCTCGACTACTATATGCGCACGACTTTTGAGGTCGTCTCGACCGCGGTGGGATCGCAGAGCGCGGTGGTCGCCGGCGGGCGCTACGACGGTCTGGTCGAGGCGTTGGGTGGGGCGCCGGTGGCGGGTACCGGCTTCGCGATTGGCGTCGAGCGGTTGGCGCTCGCGCTCGAGGCGACCGGCGGCGCGGGAGCGGTGGCGCCCGACGTTGCACTGATTGCGCTCGGCGACAGCGCTGTGGTGGCGGCGATGAAGCTCGCGGGCGAGCTGTGGCGCCGGGGTATTTGTGTCGAGCTGCTGGCGCCAGATCGCGGACTCAAGGCGCTCATGCGGCGGGCGAACAAGCTCGGGGCGCATTTCGCGATTATCGTCGGCGAAAACGAATTGGCCCGGGGCGTCGTGCAATTGCGCGATCTGCGCGCCGGCACGCAGCGCGAGCTTCCGCAGGCGGTCGTCGCCGGCGAAATCGCCGCCGTCTCCGAGCCGGCGCGCTGACTATTTCGCAGGTGCAGCCGCATAGGTATCCTTGCGGGATCGCAGCCGATGTCGCCCACTGATTCATACACCCCGATTCCGCCGTGGCCACGCAGTCATTACTGCGGAACGCTGCGCGCAACCGATGAAGGCCGCGAAGTCGCGCTCTGGGGCTGGGTCGCGGCGCGCCGCGACCACGGCGGCGTGATCTTCATCGATTTGCGCGATCGCGAAGGGATCGTGCAGCTCGTCTTCAAGCCCGAGAGCGAGGCGGCAGGAGCGCGTGCGGCCGCGGGGGCGGCGCGCGCCGAGTTCTATCTCGCGGCCAAGGGCTGGGTCGTCAGGCGCTCCGACAATACGATCAATCCGCAGTTGCCGACCGGCGAAATTGAAATCATCGTCGCGTCGGCGGAGATCCTGAGCGCGTCGGCGGCGCTGCCCTTTCAGTTGGGCGCTGGGGCGGAGAACACCGCGGAGGAGGTGCGGCTCAAGTACCGTTATCTCGATCTGCGCCGGCCCGAGATGCAGGATAATTTGCGCCGGCGTCATCAGGCGCTACGCGGGGCGCGCGCGTGGCTCGACGGGCAGGGCTTTATCGAGGTCGAAACGCCGATCCTGTGCCGGGCGACGCCCGAAGGGGCGCGCGATTACCTGGTGCCGAGCCGTGTCAATCCCGGCAAATTCTACGCGCTCCCGCAATCGCCGCAGTTGTTCAAGCAACTGCTGATGGTCGGCGGCTTCGATCGCTACTACCAGATCGCGCGATGTTTTCGCGATGAAGACTTGCGCGCGAACCGCCAGCCCGAGTTCAGCCAGATCGATATCGAGATGACCGGGCCGCGACTCGACGACATCATGGGCGTCGCCGAAGGCATGATGGCGTCGATCTACGAATACGCGCTGGGCGTCAAACTCGCGCCGCCATTCATTCGGATGCCGTTTGAAGAAGCGCAGGAGCGGTTCGGCTCCGACAAGCCGGACCTGCGGTTTGAGCTCGAGCTGAAGAATCTGACTGCCGCCTTTGCCGGAACCTCGTTTAAGGTTTTCGCGGAAGTGCTGGAGCGCGGCGAATCGATTTACGCGCTCGCGCTGCCCGCCGAGTATCAACTCTCGCGGCGCGAGCTCGACGAGCTGGTCGAGATGCTGCGCGCGCAAAAGAGTCTCGGTCTGGCCTGGGCCAAAACCGTCGAAAGCGGATGGCAGGGACCGCTCGCGCGCCATATCAGCGCGGCGGAGCGCCAAGCTGCGGAGCGCGCGGCGGGACTCGCGGCGGGCGGCACGTTGCTTATCATGGCCGGGCCGCAAGCGTTGGTGCGGCCGATTCTCGGCGACTTGCGATTGCAGCTTGCGGGCAAGTTCGAGCTGCGCGACGCCTCCGCGCTCAAGTTTCTCTGGATCGTGGATTTCCCGCTCTTCGAATACAGCGAGGAACAACGGCGTATGACGTCGGTTAACCATCCGTTTACCGCTCCCCGGCCTGAGGATTTGCATTTGCTCGAAAGCGATCCCGCGCAAGCCCGCGCTCTGGCCTATGACCTGGTGTTGAACGGACAGGAGATGGGCGGCGGCTCGATTCGTATCCACAACCCCGAGCTTCAACTCAAGGTTTTCGAGCTTCTCGGACTCGGGCGCGAGGAGGCGGTGAGCAGATTCGGCTTTCTGATCGACGCTCTTGGATACGGCGCGCCGCCTCACGGCGGAATCGCGTTCGGGGTGGACCGGATCGCGATGATGGTTTGCGGCGCCAACTCGCTGCGCGACGTGATGGCCTTTCCCAAAACGCAGAAGGCGGTCGATCCGATGAGTGGCGCGCCCTCAGAGGTCGAGGCGCATCAGCTAAAAGAGCTGTCGATCAAGGTGGCGCTGTGACGCCGTCGTCATGGGTGCGCCTGATCGGTGCGCTGCTGTTGGTCTTCGCGCTCGCGGCGTGCGAGCGTCTGCAGGAGACCAGCGAGTATCAGGAAATGGGCAACGTCGCGCACATCCTGCCCGGATTTCACGGCACGCCCGGGCTCGAGATCCACGCGGTGCGTTCGAGCAAGACGGTCATCGTGCACAAGATCGCTGTGATGCCGTTGATTGAGGAGCCGGACAAGATCGAGCATAACCTGGCGCCCGGTGCGACCGAATCGGCGACGGCGGAAGTCTACGCCCGCGCGACAATTCTCGGCGGCTGGACCGTCGTGACTCAAGAGGACGTCGCAAACATCCTGCAGCAGATGCCGCCGACGACCGCAGCGGATATGGATCAGAACGCCCTGGAACTTGGCCGCAAGCTCGGCGCGGACGGCGTACTCTACGGTTCGGTGCATCACTATAAGGAGCGCGTCGGTTACGACTATGCGGCGCAGTCGCCGGCGTCGGTTGCTTTCACGTTGAAGTTTGTTGACGAGAAATCTCAACAAATTGTCTGGACGGCGAATTTCGCGAAGGAACAGAAGTCGCTAAGTGACAACGTTTTCGACCTGCCAACATTTATTGCGAACAACGGCCGCTGGGTGCGGGCCAATGATCTCACCGCGCAAGGCGCGCAGGCGGCGCTCGAAAATCTGCAAGACAAGATTACCGTACAGCCGATTGTGCAGGGCCAGTATTAGGGAACCTATCCCCTTGACGGCCGTAAGGGGAGGGGCTAGCCTTGGCCCTGCGATTTCGCGGACTAGATGCTGTCGCGCCGCGCATATCGCGTGAGGCGACTATGCGCGTACCCGATGCTGCCCTCCGATCTATTGTTTATCTCGGCTATCAAACGCCGGGCGGTACCTTTGTCGCAAAGGGTACTGGCTTTCTTGTTGATCTAAATCGCACCCCTGGAGGTGCCATCTATCTCATAACCGCTCATCATGTTGCGTCTAAGCTCAACCAGCCTTTTGCAATAAGATTTAATGATAGGGCTGGGCAATCGCATGTCCAACTGAGTCAACAGCCTCAACACAAATGGTGGTATCACCCGACGGATAGTTCTGTCGATGCTGCTGTCTTTCCTTGGGGCTTGCGTGGCCGGACCGCAACCTTTCCAGTTAGCCGATTCATTACGGAAGTAAATCTTGATCTGATAGGAATTGGCATAGGAGACGAAGTTTTTATAGTCGGCCTTTTCCGCGAATGGGCAGGAAGGGCGCAAGTAACTCCAATTGTTCGACATGGCCATATCGCCATGATGGCGAATGAGCTTATTCCGACGCGAAATTACAGTGACGCGCTCTTACATTTGGTCGAAGCGCTCTCGCTCGGGGGCCTAAGCGGATCGCCGGTGATTGTTCGGCAAACTGTAGGTGTATCGGCGCTGCGCCGCTCTCGGACAACATTTGACCCCGAAATTGGGATGGCACTGGGCGATATGTATTTGCTTGGTCTAGTGCATGGTTATTATCCGACAAACGCCGAAGGTGCTACTTCGGGCGCTACAAAATGGCATACTGGAATTTCTATGGTTGTCCCGTCAACCAAAATTCTCGAAATTCTCAATCAACCTAAACTAGTAGAATTCGAGAAAAGGATTGTAGAAGCGATGAAGAAGCGAGACGACGATAAGCCTGTTGAAACGGCGATGGAAGAATCTAAACCCAAGCCGTCACGCAAGTCACGGGATAAGGATGTATCAGAACATCCCAATAAGGGGAGGTTCTTTAACGACCTAGCGAAGGCCATACAGAAGCGAGAAAAGAAATGAACAAAGACGATACGAATTCCAACCAATTAGTTGGCCGAATTGCGATTTGGCTCAAACCTCTCCGAGATGGTCTCGCTAAATTAAATCGAATCGATGAAAGTCCGGGCGTGACGGAGCATTCGCTCCATATCGCCGATGGCACTGAAATCATTAGAGCTAGTAGTAAGGGCGTGGAGTAGTCGCGGCTTCAAGTTGGTAACATCTTGCCCAAGGACACTTATCACGGCGCTCAAGACTAGTGACATGCTGCCAATTGCCTCTGTTGCATCTGTAAGTAACTGGCGTTCAAACGTTTCCAATGCCATGAGAATTTCCTCTCTAAGCGGATTTCTTAATGCGTGAAACAAATGCCGCAAACATATTGTGTCGCCCAAGACTCGGACGACGATTGAACCGGAAGGCATATTCGTCCAGATAGCTCTGCAAGTAGTCGCGTCCAACGTTATGATAAACGCCACGAATACCGTTCTTAGTGAGACTCCAGAATCCTTCGATAGTGTTCGTGTGCGCGTCGCCAGAGACGTAGACCTTGGTCGCGTGGTGAACGCGTTTGTGCTGGTAGCCGAGCCGTTCAAGCGGGTTGTAAGCGACCCATTCATCGGTAAAAACTGTGCTCGTGGGCATCGTACGCTCGATGACATGAGGCATAAGCGAGGCGCTGCCAGTGTTCGGGACGACCTTCGCGACCACGCGACCCTTACGTTCAACCATGCCAAAAACGGCGGCTTTGCCCGTTCCGCCCGTCCCAAGGTGTTGGCGCTTATTCGCGTGTTTGTTTTTTTCCAAGCCGCCGAAAAAGCTTTCGTCCATTTCAATTTTGCCCGACAGCTTGGGGCTATCATCTTCATCGAGCATCGAACGGACTTGTTTGAAGATACGCCACGCGCATTTGTAGGTAACGCCGAGCTCTCGCTCAAGCTGCTTTGCGCTAATGCCGCATCGAGTGGCCGACATCAAGAAGATCGCTGTGAACCAGAGCTTGAGCGAGGTAGCCGAATTCTCGAATATCGTGCCGCGCATCGGATGCTCATGTCGTCCGCAATGCTGGCACTTGTAAGCTGGTCGTTTGCTTTCGCGATGATGCTTCGTGACCTTCTCGCATTTAGAGCAATAGATGCCGCTTGGATAAAGCTTCTCAACCAAGAATTCGAGGCACGTTGCGTCATCAGGGAATTGCCGCTCGAATTCCATGCGAGAATAGGTGCTTTCAGAAGCGCCAGACCGAATCGGATTGTTGCGATTGACCTTGCTCATACCGATCAATCTAGCAAATCAGAATACGGCCGTCAAGGGGATAATTACCAGTATTAGCTCTATTTTCGGTTTTCTGAGGGGCCCTTAATCGACTGATGCTATCGGCGCCGTTTGCATCTTCGCCAGGACACGGCTTCGCAGGGGTTCTTCGGATAGCGCCGATAGAGGCTTCGCCAGGCTGAAAACTTCCACTATAAGAGCTTGCAGCTTCGCGTCGTCGGCGCTAAGCGCCTCGACCGCCGCGAAGTACCTGCCGCTCTCCTCGAGCCCGGGCGGTTGCACGCCACGGGTCTGCGGATAAGCGAAATCGGAAATTGTCGCCAGCAGCCACGGTGTCGTGATCACTTCGGCCGCCTTCGTGAAGAAAGCGGGCGCCAGTCCCTCGAGCGGAGCCGGTCCCTCGGCGCGTTCGTTCAAGACATGCTGAAGTGCTTCGGCCTGCAGCGCCGCCGAACTCATCCCCTGCCCGTAGACCGGGTTGAAACTGCACAACGCGTCGCCGATGACCAGAAAGCCGTCTGGAAAAGTCGGCATTCGCTCGTAATGGCGGCGAAACGCGGTCGGGTAGCTATGGTGCGTGATCTCCGATACACGCTCCGCGTTCATGACAATCTCATGGATCTTCGGCGTATGCAGCGATTTCGCGAAAGCTAGAAAGCCGGCTTCATCGGTCGGCGGATAGTCTCCGAAACGACCGCCTAGAGTCAGCAGCCGCACACCATCCTCGAGCGGGACGAGATATGCGGCCTTGGGATAATCGGGGCCGGGCCCCAGCGCGGCAAAGACCTGCGCCGGCTCCGCGTAATCCGGCGCCACAAACCTCGCGCTGGAGTACGCGAAATCAACGCCCACCGTCGTTTCTTCGGGGGGCGCGAAGCCAACCTGCCGGAGCCAGCCTTGGGCGCGCGAACCTCGGCCACCGGCGTCCACTACCAAATCCCCAACGAGCGGCTTGATGTCTCCGTCGCGGCCGCAAATCACACCGCGCACGCGTCCGTCGCGAAAGATCGGCCGCCGCACTATGCAGTCGCCCTCGAAACTCACGTTCGGCGATTCCAGTGTGCATTGCCGGACACAATGTTCGAGCAAACCACGGCTTTGATAATGGAAGGTTATCCCGAGATCGCGCGCTTCCCTGACCGCGCCGCCGAATGAGTATGCTTTGCCGGTCGGCGTCAGCACCACAAATTCTCTGCCCACATGGACGCGCACGGTGCCGAGACTAAGTAACCTATCGACGAATCCAGGATAGAGACGCGACATCGCCTGCTGGCCACCAAGTAGGAGGACGTGCGCATGACTACCCTGGGGGATCGACTTGCGAAGCGCAGGTCGGTCCTCAACATGGTCGCGCTCCAAAACTGTCACGTGGTCGAAGTGGTCGGCCAAGACGCGAGCAGCCATTAGTCCGGCGAGGCTGCCACCGATTACGATCGCGCGTTCGCCCAGAAGGCTTCTCATTCGCTAAGCTCCTGTTTCCTCGGCGATACTGCCCAGCCATAGAACTGCGATTTTAAGTTTATACCGGCATTTTCTTTTTGCCTTTCCAATTCCGAGCCGTTCTATAGCTCGAAACTGTTTTCGCGGCAAGGCTTTAGCCGCTTTTGTGCCGCAGTGCTCTCAGTAGTGTGGGGAGGGGCCGGTTTCGCGTCCGACGGGCTCCGACGGCTGAAAATGCCGTTTCTCTATCGATTCTGGCGACACTTGTCCCTGCATCCCCGGCGTCGTCATCGAAATTTGCTCTGCTTTGCGCTAACTTTATCTCGCCGACGGCAGCATCGCGATCTTCGCCAGCATGCCCGCGAACAGCCGCCGCGCGTCAGATGGCTCTCCGACTGCAGCAACCAGTAGTACGCGCATGTTGGATGAGCCGTCCGCCAGTCTTTACCAACCGCTGCTGCAAGCTCGCGAGCAACCACTTCCCGCTCGGAGCGGTCCGCGCCAGTCGCCGCCATAGATTGCCGAGGTCGTAGGCGATGACACTCACCCAGAGCCGCACCTCCGTCCAACTCGCGCACCAGAATCAAACCACCGTCCGAGATCACCCGTGAACCTTGGAAATCAACGTTCAGCGAGCTATTGAACGAGAACTGAAACAGCCGATTTTGTATCTCACCCAGCGCCGCACCGCACCGATCTCCAAATGGAACCGGGCCGCGCTGATGTTCGTGCGGTTGCAGGAAGTGCCGCGAGACTGTTAGCATAAGCGTCAGATTGACGCAAAGTCGGCAGGTTTCCGCTGATGGAACGGAGTGGAGAGGCCGAAAGCGAGAGGATATAGCGATGAACCTGCAAACTGTTATCGACGGCGCCGCGCTCCATCGCAAGCTGGGGGTCCTGCACGACTCGGCCTACACAGTCGAACTCTGCGACCAGTACGTTGATACGATCGCGGAAATCCATCGACTCAAGGCCGAGCGCCAGGCGGTGGTGCTGGCGCACAACTATCAGCGGCCGGAAATTTTCGAGGTGGCGGACTTTATTGGCGATTCGCTGGAGCTGGCCCGCAAGGCCCGCGAGGTGCGCAATGCCGACGTCATCGTTTTTTGCGGAGTGCATTTCATGGCCGAGACCGCCAAGGTCTTCAATCCCGAGCGCAAGGTGCTGATTCCGGATTTGCGCGCGGGATGCTCGCTGGCTGACGCCGTTACGGCCGAGGCGCTGGCCGAGCGCAAGGCGGAGCTGGTCGAGCTTTATCCGGACCTGAAAGTGGTCTCTTACGTGAACTGCACGGCCGACGTGAAGGCGCTCTCCGACGCCTGCTGCACCTCGGCCAACGCCGCGCAAATCGTCAACGCGATCGATTCCGAGAATATCCTGTTCGTGCCCGATCAGAATCTCGCCAACTATGTTCAGACCCAGACCCGCAAGCGGATAATTTCATGGGACGGTAACTGTTACGTCCATCATCAGATAACCGCGGAAGAGGTAGAGAAGGTGCGAAGCGGCATCCCCGGGCTTGTCGTGCTGGCTCATCCGGAGTGCCGCAAGGATGTGCTGGCGTTGGCCGACGCGGTGCTTTCGACCAGCGCGATGGTTCGTTATGCGCAGGAAAGCCCGGCAGACAAATTCCTGATTGTGACTGAGTGCGGGTTGTCCGATCGCTTGTTGATGGAGATTCCGGAAAAACATTTTTATAAGGCCTGCAAGCTCTGCCGCTATATGAAGATGATCACCCTCGAGGGCACGCGTGACTCGCTTGAGCATCTGCGCTACGAGATCACGCTCTCGGAGGAAGTTCGCGAGGGCGCCCGCCGCGCGCTCGAACGGATGCTCGAACTGAGCGCGTAGCTGGCTCGTGAGCGCGCCCGCGGCAGTGCCAATCCGAACGCAGCTCGGGCAACCGGCGGAGGCGGGTCTTCGCCGACGCCGCGCCGACGCCCGCCCGAAGGTTGCCGTGGACGTCGTGCCGTTTGCGATCCGCGACCGGCGGCTCAAATGCTATTTGGTGGAACTGCGCGTCGGCGCCACGGCGGGAAAATGGGCCTTTCCGGGACGGCTGATTCGCGTCGGCGAGATGCTTGACGAAGCGGCGCGCGGCGAGCTCGAACTTTCGACCGGGATCCGCGCCACTTATCTGGAGCAATTGCGCACTTTTGGCGATCCGACCCGCGACCCGCAGGCTCACGTCGTCTCCGTCGGCTATCTCGCGCTGAGTGGCAGTTCGATGGGACCGGGTTGCGGCGCGCAAAAATACCCTGGTGGGCAGTGGTTCGAGGCCGCTGCGTTGCCGCCATTGGCGTACGATCACGGATTGATGGCGGCCTGCGCGCTTGAGCGGCTCAAGGCCAAGCTCGAATATACGAATATCGCTTGCAATCTCTTGCCCGAGACCTTCACTTTTGCGGAACTCGAAGAGCTCTATGCGACCGTGCTCGAGCGCGATCTCGATCGCCGCAACTTCCGCCGCCGGATCTTCGCGATGAGCCTGCTGCGGCGGCTGCCGCAAACGCGCCGCGGGCAGGGCCGGCCTGCGGCGCTCTATGAATTCGCACGCCGCGATTTGCAGGCCATCGAAATGCTATAATCCGGGCGCAAGATCAATTTCGCGCGAGTTTGCGATTCGCATTAGTTCAGGAGTAGCCATGCACGGAGGATCGACGAGTCGAGGTTGCTTGGTCGTCGGAGGCGTCGTTATCGCGCTGCTGACGCTGGTGAGCGCCACCATCTATCGCGTCCGGCTGGCGCCCAGCGCCGCCGCGGAGCAGGCGCTCACGCTCGATCCCAAGCAGTTCGAGGGCGATACGCGAATGGCTTATGAGGTTGCCAAGGCGCATCCCGACCTGCTCGCCCAGCTCGACTGTTACTGCGGCTGCGAGCAGCACGAAGGGCACAAAAACCTTCTCGATTGTTTTCGCACCAATCACGGCGCCGGCTGCGACACCTGCGTCGGCGAGGCGGTAGCGGCGGGCAAACTCGCTGACGGCGGGATGCCGGTCGATCAGATTCGCCAGGCTTTGCACGATCGGTACGCCCACGGGAGTTGAGCTTGAGCGGCCTGGTCTCCCATTACATCCAGCACTTCAGCTACGCCGGGCTGTTTCTGACCTTACTGCTATGCGGTCTGGGCTTGCCGGTGCCGGAGGATTTGGCGTTGCTGACCGGCGGATTCCTGGTTTATCGCGGCATCACCAGCTATCCGCTGACGCTGGCGATTTCGTTCGTCGGCGTGGTGGTCGGGGATAACTGTCTCTACTTCCTGGGCCGGCGTTTCGGCACGGGACTGGTTTCGTACATCAAAATCTGGCCCGATTCACACCGGCGGCTCGAACGCCTCAAACGCTTTATGGATCGTCATGGCCATCTGGCGATCTTTTATGCCCGTTTTCTTGCGGGCGCGCGGGCGCTGGTCTATGTCACGGCAGGATCGCTGGGGATCGATTTTGGCCGCTTCGTGCTTTACGACAGCCTGGGCGCGCTCATCTCGGTGCCGATCGTCGTGACTCTTGGCTACCGGTTTGGTGCGCAGATCGAGCACGCGCTGGCGTATATCGGCGGGGTGCAGCGGATTATCTGGGTGGTCTTGATTGCGGTCGCGTTATTTCTGGCGTCGCGCGCGTTTATCTCGCGCGGCGCGCCGCGGGCCGGCTCCGAGCTGACGCCCTGAGCGGATCCGGCGAATAGCTCTACGATGCGCATCCCCGCGCTTAACCTCAAAGCCAAACTGATCGCCCTGATGGTGACGCTGCTCGCGTTGACCCTGGGCGCAGAAATTCTGGTCAGCTTGCGGACACAGGACACCATCGTCCGGACCACCGAGAAAAAGGTTCAGGACCTGGCCAGCGTGATTCAGATCAGTGTGCAGGAGCTCTCCTCGGTCGGCGCGACCGATCGCGATCGCCTGCAGAGCTTCGTCGGCAAGCTCCACACCAACGGCCTCGAAGTCTCGATCGCCTCCAACCAGGAGTTGATCATCAACAGCTCGAACCCGCGCCTGATTGGCGCAGCGCTGAATCCCGATGTCGTGCGCAGCCTGATGCATTTACGCAACAAAAATCCGCACGAACCGGTGGCGGTGCCCGGCGTCAGGCTCGGACTGGCGAACGGACAGAGCACGGTCTACTTCATCCCGGTCGAGGTCGAGGATCATCTGCTCGGCTACATCCAGGTGGTGGCGGACTTCAGCGACTTTGACCAGCCGTTGCGCGATTATCGCTGGCGGCTGGTGACGATCGGGTTTGCGATCTTCGCCCTCGGCCTGGTCTTTGTCTATGTGCTCGCTGACCGCTACGTCGATCCGATCCACGCGGTCGCCGATGCCGCGCAGAATATCGAGGCGCGCGGCTTCGCGCCGGTGCCGGAAGCGCGTCGGCGCGACGAGATCGGTCTGCTCACGCGCAGCTTCAACGGGATGCTCGCGCAACTGCGCCACGCCCGCGAGCGCGAACAGGAGCTGAACCGGCTCGAGCGTTTCACGGCGCTCGGCCAGCTCGCCGGCGCGCTGGCCCACGAGATCAAGAACCCTATGAATTTCATCAGTCTCGCGCTCGATCGCCTGCGCGCCCGCTATGCGCCGCCGGCCGACAGTGGCCGCGAGGATTTCCTCCATCAGATCGCCATCATGAAGGATGAGATTCGGCGGCTGGCGGAAATGGTGCAGACCTTCCTGCAATACGGCCAGCCCATCGAAATCCATCCGGCGCCGACCGATATGCGCCAGTTGGTTGACGGCGTGCTCGCGCTCAGCGAATCCAAGCTCAGGAGCCAGGCGATCGAACTCGTCGAGCGCGGCGACGCCGGCCGCGTGACTCTGAACGTTGACGCCGAGAAGCTGCGCACCTGCTTCGTCAACGTCGTCGTCAACGCGGTGCAGGCAATGCCCGATGGCGGGCGGCTGACGGTCGATTTCAGCCGCAACAACGGCAATCTGGTCCTGACCTTCGCCGATAGCGGCGGCGGGATTGAAGAGGAGATCGCGGGACGGGTTTTCGAGCCGTTTTTCACGACCAAGCGCGAAGGTATCGGCCTGGGGCTGTTTTTCTCCAAGGCGATCGTCGAAAAGCACGGCGGCAGCGTAACGATCGGAGCCAACCAGCCGCCGCCCGGCGCGCGCGTCACTTTCAGCTTTCCGCTCGGCGGCATACAACATTAAGCATGATGGCGCAGGCTTCCGTACTGGTCGTCGAGGATAACGACCGCGAGCGTCAAATCACGGCCGAGACCCTGCGCGAGGAGGGTTTCGCGGTCGAGGAGGCGGTCAACGGCCG
Source organism: Candidatus Binataceae bacterium (assembly GCA_035308025.1). Classification (NCBI taxonomy): domain Bacteria; phylum Candidatus Binatota; class Binatia (SeqCode); order Binatales (SeqCode); family Binataceae (SeqCode); species Binataceae bacterium (SeqCode). Next base: position 3,064 of record DATGHL010000023.1, on the reverse strand, counting down.
CCGCGCTCTCGAACAGCTGCAACTCAGCCGCTTCGACGTCGTCCTCACCGACCTGATGATGCCCGGGCTCACCGGCGAAGAGCTGTTGCTCATAGTCAAGGAGCAGCATCCCGCAACGCAGGTGGTCGTGCTGACGGCGCACGGTTCGATCGACAGCGCCGTCAAGGCGACCAAAGACGGCGCCTTCAACTACCTGACCAAGCCGACCGATCGCGAGACGCTGGTAATCGCGATTACGCGCGCGGCCGAGCTCGCGAACGAAAAGCAGGAAAATCTGCTGCTGCGCCGCGAAGTCGCCGGCAAGCTCCAAATCGAGGGCATCATCGGCCAGGATCCGGCGATCCATGAGATTATCCGCATGGTCCAGAAGATCGCGCCGTCCAACTCGACCGTCCTGATTCAGGGCGAGAGCGGCACGGGCAAGGAAGTTATCGCCCGCGCGATCCATCGGCTGTCGCCGCGCGGCACGCGTCCCTTCGTTGCGATCAACTGCTCGGCGATCCCCGAGACGCTCATTGAAAACGAGTTGTTCGGCCACGAGCGCGGCGCCTTCACCGGCGCGACCGAACGCAAGATTGGCCTGATCGAGAGCGCGGACAAATCCACACTGTTTCTCGACGAAATCGCCGACCTCGGGATCAGCGTGCAGGCCAAGCTGTTACGCGTACTGCAGGAGCGCGAGGTGCGCCGGGTGGGGGGTAATGAATCGGTGCGCGTCGACGTGCGGCTGCTCTCGGCCTCGAATCGCAACCTCGCCGACGAAGTCGCCGAAGAGCGCTTCCGCGAAGATCTCTACTACCGCGTGAACGTCGTCACGATCACGCTGCCGCCGCTGCGCGAGCGCCGCGCGGACATCCCGCTGCTGGCGAATCACACGCTGGCGCGCTTCACCCATCTCGCCGACGGACGCACGAAAGAACTCAGCCGCGAAGCGATGGAAGTGCTGATCGACTATGCGTGGCCGGGCAATGTCCGCCAACTCGAGTCGGCGCTCGAGCGCGCCATCCTGTTATGTGAAGGCGACAAGATTCTTCCGCGCGACCTGCCGCAAGAGGTCCTGCAGCGCCGCGCCGCCGGCCGGGCGGACAAGGCCCGCATTTCGGATCGCTTCGAAATTCCCGCCGAAGGGATCAATTTCGAGCGTTTTGAACGCGACCTGATAATTCAGTCGATGGAGAAAAACGACTGGGTGATCGCGAAAGCTGCGAAGATGCTCGGGATGAGTTACCGCACCCTCCAGTATCGGCTCGACAAGTTCGGACTCGGCAAGCCGGACGGCAAGGGCGGCGCGCCGCCAGAACCCGCAAAAGCCTGAATCTAACCGGCGCAGGGCGTATCCGGGTCAAACCGGATTATCGCAGTGTGATCCGCGCCGTTTCCACGACTTCCAGAAATCTCCTGGATGCTCCGGTAGTTTTTACCGGGGTCTCGTTCAATAAAGCAAATCACTGCGGTTCGAGACGTGATTCGGAGTGCGGGCTGCGGCATAGGGTTTGCTGCTCTTACTTCGCATTGACGCCACAAGCGTCTGTAAATCTTGGGAGGTTCTCGAACAATGACTAAAAATAGGTTCCATCTGGGCGACCTTACGAACCTAATTGGCGCAGCTACCTTGGTCGGTGCAATGGTTGCTGTAGGCGCAGTGGCTGGGTGCTTCTCTTATAGCAGCAAAACCACCGAGCCGGCCGTCGCCGTTGAGCCGTTACCAGCAACTTCGGAGTCTACGACCACGACGACGACGAGCCCGGCCGACAGCAGTGCGGTGGAGAAGCATTCGACCACGACATTTTCGGCGATGCCTTAGAATATCGGCGGCGGCAAGCGGACAGATCACGCTCGCCATCTCGTAGCGTTAAGGAGCCTGAAATGAGTAAAAAATGGGGCTTATGCAAGGACTGCAAATGGTGGCAGATAGAACCTGACGCTTCCGTAGGAAATCTGACCCAAGGCGAGTGCATAGACGAGGAGTTGTTGTCATTCCAATTGCGAGTTTCCGGGGCGAGCGGCTGCAATCGATTTATCGAGGGTGCGCCGGCTCGCGCAAAAGGATCAAGTGCGGCGCCGCCGACGGCCGCTGCTCAACGCCGAGGCTTCGCGAAAAATGAGTGAGAATACTTTCGAACAGGTGCGGGAACGCGCCTACGCTATCTGGGCGCGCGAAGGTAAACCTGAAGGCCGGGAACTTGAGCATTGGTTCCGGGCGGAGCAGGAATTGGCTCAGCAATTGCCCAACGACAGCCAAATCGACGCGATGGAAATCACCGAGGAGCGCGAGCATCTGCGTGAGATGGAAGAGGCCACAGGCCACGAAATTGCGAACCAGCCGCCGCGGAAAAAGAAGATAGCCTCGCAGCAGCCCTGACCCTTCCGCGACTCTGCATCCGCGTTAAGAGATTCGCAGACATAAAATGCTGAGATGCAATAAGACTGCGGAGTGGTTAAACTAATGGTGAATGACCATTCAGCCTAACAGCGGGGCGTGGAGCTATCGTTGCGATAAACTTTTGCGCGATGGTACGCTCGTGACAGTGCGTTCGATTCGCCCTGAGGATAACCAGCTTCTTGCTCGTCACTTCGAACTGCTCAGTCCCGATTCTCGATACAGACGGTTTTTCGGACTGCGCCATGCGATTGAGCCTCATGAACTGGATCGGCTCACGGCACCCGAATACCCCAAGCACATTGCACTCATCGCGGTAGTAACCGATGCGGCCGGGGCACCGTTGATCATCGGCGACGCGCGCTGTGTCGCCACCGATCAGCCGGGCGAGGCAGAACTCGCGATGAGTGTTCTCGATAAATATCAAGGACTGGGCGTCGGTTCGCTATTGGTGCGGCACCTCAGCCGCTGCGCCCAACAGGCCGGCTTTCAGCGTCTCACGACGGATACGCTCGCCTCCAATGCTCCGGCCCTGCGGATGCTGGTGCGGGGAGGCTTCACTTCAGTAGCCCGCTCCGACGGCATCTGCACGTTCGTGCACGCGCTGACCCCCGACACGACCGCGGCTCTCGCCGACAGCCTCGGCTACGCCTCCGGTGTCGGCTTTTTGAGTCCCAGCCGCTC
>DATGHL010000022.1 GCA_035308025.1 Candidatus Binataceae bacterium | reverse complement strand
CGTCGGTCCACCTCACCACACATCTTCACGAGGTCCCTGTTTTTGTAATTCCGTGTATTGAGGGGCGGATGGAGAACGAGGGGCTTGCTGCGCAGGCGTCAATGTATGGGTCTATCCTGCCTGCGACCTGGTCACTGATGTTGGCGTTGCGTGCGCGGGGTCTTGGTTCCGCTTGGACCACTCTCCATCTTGTCTATGCGCGAGAAGTCAGCAAGCTGTTGGGAATTCCTGACGGCGTGAGCCAGGTCGCGCTGCTTCCGATCGCGTACTTCAGAGGCGCGGACTTCAAACCCGCGAAGCGCCTGCCCGCTCCCGATCGCACTTACTGGAACGAATGGGACTCATGCCGGGTTCTAAATCAAAAGTAACGACGGCCCGCCTTTCAAACCCGGAACGAATTTCCGCGCGATCAGCTGGCGGAATGCTTCGCGGGCTTCTGTAGCAGGCCAGCCCTGCGCTTGTCTGCTTCTCGGCCGCCTTCTGCGCCAGCGCGTGTACTCCGCGGCGATGCCGCGAAGCCGGAGTTCGTTGCACAGCTCCACTACGCGCTGATGTTGAATGCTGATCTGACCTCCGCTGAGATTAGTTCCTCGTACACCTGCAGCGAGTGCTGATAGCCGTGCGGCGTCGGTATCGGACGTTTTGAGCGAGCAGGCTGAATCAGTCCGGGCCACGGACTTGGCATCGGCTGCAGACGCTCGCGCTCCAACTCGAGGCGCATCAGCGGCACCTCACCGGTGGTCGCGTGCAGGCGGGCGTTGGTCTTGGCTCGATACGGCTGCCAGAACCGCGGCAAGGAGCCGTAGTGACGCGCGAAGTCGAGGAAAGTGCGGTTGCAGCGATGCAGCCCCGGCCCGTATCGATCCCGATCGGTCACCACCGTGCGCATGTTGTCGTAAAGCACCTCGCGCGGGATCCCGCCGAAGTAGTAGAACGCGCGCTCGTGGCAACCGAGCAGCGTCTCCAGCCGTTCATCGGTCACGAACTCGACGAAAGTCGCGCTCCAGCCCAGCGTGGCGATGAACGCCGTCAGGGATCTCCACCGCTTCCTCCGCCACCAGCGTGGGACCCTCCCGTTCGGAGCAGCCCACGCCGGGATGGGTCATATATGGACCGCTCCCCAGCGCAACACTGTTCGTAGAGTCTGGTGAGCAATGTGTCGGTTGCAGTCATATATCCGGCCTCTTAGTGGGGCGACCTTGGTGTGCCCCGGGCCCAGATGGAAATCCGCGCACTTTCGCCTGATCAGTTTTACGGCCTCGCGGGCCTGACCCACCTATCAGGTTTGAGAAAGTGCCGGTCCGACCGGTTCGCCATCAGCTCTCCGCTACAGCCTGCGCAACCTCGGGCTGGCGTTGGTCGATAACTCTCACCCTTTGTGAGCAGCGCCCACAGCACTCGCGCATTCTTATTCGCCAGTGCCACCGCCGCCACGTTGCTTCCGCGCCGGAGCTTGAGACGGCCGGCCCAGACACCGCGCGCGGTACGCCGTCTTTCAATCGTTCGCATGGCCGATCGCGCACCGTGAACCAGCAGCGTGCGCAGATAGCGAGCGCCCCGCTTGCTGATCCCGAGGAGGACCGTGCGGCCACCGCTGGCGCGATGGCGGGGGACCAATCCGAGATAAGCAGCGAGCTCACGCCCGCTTCTGAACTCACTCGCGTTGCCCACCGCAGCCACCAATGCGGTCGCGATCAGCGGCCCCACGCCTTCCACTTCGGCTAGCCGGTGGCAGCGTTCATCGTGGCGAAAGAGCCGTTGGATCTGTAAATCGTATTGGTGCAGCCGCTCCTCGATGAACTTGAGCCGCTCGCCGCTCTCTCCGAGCAGTTCGCGCATCACTCCGCTGAGCCTGTTATCGTGGTCTTCAAGGATGAGGGGCAAAGCACGGCGCAAGTGAGCAACACCTTGCGTGATCACGATGCCGTATTCCGCCAGCAAACCACGCACCTGATTCACCAACGCGGTACGTGCCTTCACGAGCTGCTGACGCACTCGATGAACCGCTTGCACATCTTGCTGGGCAGCACTCTTGACCGCGACGAAGCGCATCGATGGTCGGCTGGCAGCTTCGCAGATCGCCTCGGCGTCACTGGCGTCGTTCTTGTTGGCTTTGACGTAGGGCTTTACGAACCTGGGACCGATGAGTCGCACTTCATGACCGAGCTTCTCGATCTCGCGTGCCCAATAATGCGCGCTCGCGCACGCCTCCATCGCTACCAGGCACCGCGGCAGGTTGGCAACGAAGCGCAGCAACTGCGGCCGCGCGAGTTGTTTGCGCAGCACCGCCTTCCCGTTCAGATCGCAGCCGTGAAGGCGGAACACGTTCTTTGCCAGATCGATCCCCAGCGTAGTAACTTTCATCTTCGGACCCTCCTCGCTCTGTCGTCGATGGTCGAAGCTACCATCGTGGCCCTCTGAGGCCGTTATCCAGCGGGGAGCGGTCCATCCCATCAGTTTTGCATCGGCGGCAACACCGCCTCCAACGCATCTTCGACAAACGCCAGTCCCGAGATCACGACTGTGTCCCACAGCGCCTCGCGCGCCAACTCCCGCAACGGCAACCTCAGCTGCCGCGGCGTCCCGCTTTGCTCCCACTTCCCTTTATTGCCATTCTTCCTCATGGCGGCATTCCTCCTCTTTCCCAACCCGATCCTTCGATCGGGCAAGGTTTGCCGCCACTCAAAATTCAACAGCGCTTAGGACATCCCGGCCGCGGCGGTTTCAAGTACGCCAATAGCAGGGAAACTTGTACGCCAAATAATTGGGAAAGTGACAGCGAGCTGTCACTTTGGGAATTAAATGGCGCGGACTTTTATGCGCTATTTGGCGTAGCGCCGGGATGACTGCCTGGGTGTGAAGCTCCGCCTCGGCACTTCGCGCGGTCGCTCACCGATAGCGTGATGCGAGTTTGTTAGGCATTCCACTCTGGGCCACGCGCGTCCGTGCTTGCTGATACTCGGTGATGACCTTGGAATCTTCGACCCCGGGGACGCAGATGAGCTCGCCAGCCTTCAAAGCGGCAAGCGCGGCCTGGACCACATCCTCCGCGCTCATCGGCGCAACCGGCGAGCGGTCGGGGTCGATGCCCTGAATCCAGTGGAACTCCGTGCGCACGGTCCCGGGCAGAGCACCTGCACGCGCACGCCGGTCCCTGCGAGCTCGCTGTGCAGGAGCTCGGTGAAGGTGTTGAGGAAAGCCTTGGTCGCCGCGTAGGTAGCGCGCGCCGGCAGAGGTGGAGAAGGAAGCGACCCGCTGAAAGCCAGTAGGGAGGAGACATTGATGATCGTGCCCTGCTTGCGCGCGATCATGCCGGGCAACGCCGCGCGCGTGAGCCGCGTTGGCGCGACGATTTGCAGTTTAATCTGCTCCTCCGCCCGGGATGGGTCTAATTGCACGAACGGCATGTAGGCGCCGAAACCCGCGTTATTGACGAGCATTCGGAGCGCGTCGTCCCCCGCAACACGTTGCTCGACTTGGCGCAGGTCCGTGGCGTTGGTTAGGTCGGCGACGAGAATGTCAACGTTCGTTTCATGCCTGGATCGTAGCTTCGTGGCCAGCTCCTCAAGACGCTCCCGTCGTCGCGCCACGACTTTGGCTACGCGCAATGGGGGCCGTGGCGCAAGCTGGCACAGACGGCATCGGAAACGGACGTTATCAGCAGCGCGCAACAGCTCGCGGAACAGGCGGTCCGCTTCGGCATTACTTCGTTGCAGATCATGTCCCTCCTCCCGGCCAGCCGTTACGTGGCGGCGCTTAACCGCGCGAAGCTGCCGATTCGCATCCGCGTGATTCGATTCCCGCCCACCGGCGCTGACTTCCGGGACTGTTAGCGACGGGCGCGATCTGCCGAAGCAATCGGAGCCGGCTTCGGGAGTTACTTTCAGCGGCACCAAATGGCTGCTTGACGGGACACCGCTCGAACGGCGAGCCGCTTTGCGAGGGGAATATCGCGATCGCGCGGGATGGTCAGGACAGTTCTATCTTCCCGAACAAGAAATGCGGGCGATGCTCCGCGAGTCGATTGAAGATGATGATCAACTGCTCGTCCATGCAGTCGGCGACAGAACCGCCGAGTCGTTTCTGAACGCGATGGAATCGCAAACCAGACACGTTGATTGGAAGCCCCGGCGGGTCAGGATCGAACATGGCGACGGCCTGCTTCCCGATCTGATTCCCCGCGCGCGCGACTTCGGCGTGATCATCGTCCAAAACCCGAGCCACTTCGCGTTCAGGGACATCTTTGCAGAACGCTATGGAGATCAGTTCGACTACTCGCCCGCGCGATCGCTGATTGAGGCAGGTATTCCATTCGCGCTCGGCTCCGACGGTCCGTTGAATCCGTACCTGAACCTGATGTTCGCCGTGATGCACCCGGCACGCCCGTCTGAGGCAATCACAATCGAGCAGGCAGTCGAAGCCTATACGCGCGGCTCCGCTTTCGCGGAGTTTCAGGAGAATGAGAAGGGCATGATTGCACCCGGGAAGCTTGCGGATCTCGCGGTCCTGTCGCAGGACATCTTCACCGTGCCGGTGGGCCAGCTTCCAGGCACTGAGAGCGTGATGACAATGACGGCAGGCGAGATCGTCTATAGCTCGGGGGCGCTTACGACGGTCGACTGAGCGATATCTGCTAAGCCGTACCTTCGCCGTTGTTCGAAAGCTGCCGACTCTCACTTCGGCCTCTCTCTTAACAGCATACATTAGAAGGAGCGACGCGGGGGAAGTTCCCCTGTCGCCCCCCTGATCAAGCAGCGCCAGGGTGGGTCAACTTTCAGCCGGCGTTGACAGAGGTCCAAACCATGGAAATCGATTTCGCGATAGCATCGAAGATCTCGGTCGTGCATGAAGTTGACGATGCTTGCGGTTCCTTCCATCCGAATCTGCTCTACCCAGTCCGCGATTAACGACTTTACGCTACCGGGAATTGGTTGACCGCTTCCGCGATATCTGGGGTGGTGCCTGAGTGGTCGATGAGCGCATGCGAGAGCGCTCGGAACGACCCATGCAAGGAGTTCCGAATCGTCACCGGACTCAAGTCTTCGGGCCAGCGCGCGCATCTTGTTGGCTATCTCCGACCGTTTCGCTTCGATCTCTGTTTCCAAGCTGATGGTCTCTGCGCTCGGCCGGTTCAGAGCTTGCCCTCATTGGCTAACGCAACGAAGGTCTCAAGCGAAAGTACCTTGACGGCTTCACTGCCGACGAGATGCTTTTGGATTTTCTCTACGTAGTACGCCCTGAGCGTCCAGCCGGGTCCGCCAAGAACCACGTAGCCGCGTTTGTAGCTCGGAGTTTCCCTGATAGCTTCGGCGAGGCAGATGATCTCAAAAGGGACCTTTTGTTCGGCGGTGCCCGAACTCTGCTGCCATTTCATCGAGATTAGGAACTCGTCGTCCGACTTCTCGGCGGCTATATCCACTTTGTGCCGTCCACCGCCTGGGCGCGAGCCTACAAGCACCTGCTTGCGGTATGAGTAGCCGCCGCGTTTCAGCGCTGGTAGCACCATGCTTTCAAGAACGGCTCCAGTATTTGTATTTCGCCCCAACCCTTTAATCGAGACCGCGGGTCGCGAGCACTTCCTTCGCGGGCGATCTGTCTCCGGTGCAGTTGATCATGCGCGGTGCGTCAATCATGCGGAGCTTGAACCCAAGCTTTGCGTACAGTCGGAGGATCCGATCGGTGGCCTGATTCGACAGGATGGTCGGCCCCCGATGCTTTGACAACCACTCCGCCAGCCGAACCTGGTCGTCCCAACTGAAACCCTCCTTCGAATACGACCGGAATTCCACGTCGTACGGAGGATCAGCATAGAGGAAGTCGTCGGGCTCGACCGAGACCTGTTCAAAGTCCCCGGTCGAGAATTGCCAGTTGCCAAGGATGCAGCGGTAGCTGCTGAAATCGCGCCTATAGTTGATGCGTTTGTATCGACCAAATGGGACGTTGAACTGGCCGCTCGAATTGAAGCGGCACAGGCCGTTGTAACAGGTGCGGTTCAGGTAGTAGAAGAGCGCCGCCGCTTCGGCGGACGCGGCTCCGCCATTGGAAATGAGCTGGTTGAAACGGCTCCGGTGCTCGTAAAAGAGAGCCTCGCGGTTGGCGAATTCGAGCCTGTCATCTACTTCGAGGCCGCGCTTCAGCCACGAATAGAAATGCACCGCGTGTGGGTTGATGTCGTTCAGAAGCGCGCGCTTGGGACGCAAGCTCAGGGCGACGGCCAGACCACCGCAGAAGGGCTCGACTAGACGGCTGTGCTGGTGCGCCGTCCATAGTTCGGCCAGGTGGGGAACGAGCCACCGTTTGCCGCCTGCCCATTTGAGAGGAGGTCGAACTGGAATCGTCTGTTCCCGCAGATCCGCAACCGCCGCCATCGCGCCTTCACCTTTACCCTAGCGCAGGGTCAGAGGCGAGAGTTGGCGCCTCATGATTTGCCGGCGTGCTGAACGTCTGTGGACGGCCCTCGATGCGAAAAACGATTCAGGTTACCCCTCGCCGATTCGCTCAAGGAAGCGTCGGACCAAAACACGGTCGAACCGGTATCCACTCGATTGCATCTCCGCGATGATCGGGCGAACCGCATCGACGAGTCCCAACCGTTTCGCTTCGGCGAGGATGCGCAGCGTCCCGATCACGTCGATTCCCCAGTCAATGGCGACGCGTCGGGCACGAATTTCGTCAACCAGCAATTGCGCGCCTCGCTCCTTGGCAAGGGCGATCGCTTCGCGCTCTCCTTCATGCAAAACGTTCGGCAGGCCATCAACAATTGAACGATCTGCGACAGAGACTTTCTGAATCCACGCGGCTTGAGCCACCTCGGCCGCGCCCGGCATACCGCCTTTCTTTAGGACAATCTCGTCGTAGACAGCGTCGGGGATTAGCAGGGAGCCGGCAACCTCGTGGAGAAGGGAAAGCCGACCGATGCGGGCGAAGATAATGATTGGGCCGGCATCGGAGACGATCATGCGGCGCCGCTACGCTTGACCTCGGTGGCGAGCTCGCGATCGAGTTCCTCTGTGCTCATTCGAACGGCCGGTACGTCGTAACGCCCCATCACTTCGAGAAGCTCCCAGCGTGCGAGTCCCAAAATGGCTGCGGCTTGCGCCTCCGAAAGCCTGTCGAGCCGTAACAGCTCCATTACGAGCGCCTCGCGTACGCGGCTGGGCACTTCCGATTCGTTCCAGCCAAAGCCACCGACCACCTCTTGGGGTAGGCTTACGTGAAAATCCTTCTCAGCCACAGGACTTACCTCGTTTGGTCTCGATGCGACCGGGCGCAGCGCCCAGAGAAGTATCATACGTATCATACGCTCGCGGATGGCGCCGTGACCACGGCTCAAAGCCGACTGGCAGAGCCTTATCGAGTTTGCCCCACGTGGGGCAAACTGTACCGAAACGGCCATTTCGGGGCACATTTCGGGCGGAAAAACCTAAGATTTTCTGGACTTTCTTGGGGGTTCAAATCCCTTCTGCTCCACCAACGAGTCTCCTATCTTGGCCAAATTGGGCTAACAAGCTGAAAATGGCACAATTTCGCGTCCTTCTTCGGCTGCGAAGGACCCGGATAGCGCTGCCGGAGAGCTGCTACCGGGCAAAATCGCCGTATCCTATCCCGGTACGGTTTGCCTAGGTCATTCCTCCACTGGCGCCATGCCTGGTCCCTGATCCACTACCCAAAACGCGAATCCGGTCGCGCTACTCTCAATAGCATCGAATCGTTCTGGGCGTTGCTCAAGCGTGGCATCATCGGCACATACCACCACGTCAGCCGGAAGTATCTCCCGCTCTACCTCGCGGAGTTTCAGTTCCGCCACAACAACCGCAAGAACCCGGACATCTTCGAGGAAGCGGTAGGATGCTGCTGAAGCACGGCAACTGGCGGGCGCTTCAGAGCAAGCCCACAGACGCCAGCGAGCCGATTCAATTGGAATTGCGGTTACCGCTTTCACGACAGCTTCCGCTGACTGGGCTTTCGCCCAATCTGAATCTGAACGACATACGCAAAGTTGAAAAAAGCCGGTAGGGCGCTTTCCACGTTTTGCCGGAAAACCAAAATCAGAGCCGATGATTTCCGCTAGCGTCCTTGCAATAAGATCGGCGTCAGGGTGGCCCGCAGGCGCGCGTACTGCGATGCCGGGGTATATCTCAGCCCAGACCTGATCGGGCGATGATTCTTTCGATTGCTTCCAGCCTGCCTTATTGAAGACGGCGATCAGTTGCTCCGCCAAATAGAAAGAATCTGGAAACTCCGAACATTGGATTGATATGGTCCGCTGCCCAACTTCCTAAATCCAGTTCGTCGCAGCGGTCTAATGATTAGGGCTTCTTGATCTACTGATAGGAGCGGCCATTCGCGTTGTTCGCGCGCTTCAACTCTGGCGCGCAACTCTTCGATCTGAGCCTTCGCGGCCTCAAATGACCGCCGCCGGATCGTCGCCCGTTTGCGTTAATGTTCTGAGTTGCCGAAAGGTCTCCCCGCCGAACAAGGCGAGTGCATCCATCCTGCCCGCCAGATTGCTCTGTGCGCGATCTAGTTCTGTCCTAAGTAAACCCACCTGAGATTCCAATTTGCGCTGAGCCAAAAAATCCAACACTGCCGATATACCCGTGAACAAGATCAGCGCAATCCCTCCCGCAACCAGCAACCACCATCGGGAATCAGAGATTTTTCCTGCGATTATAATGATGACGGCCACGTCGTAAACGACCCAACAAAGGACCGCGAGAATCGCCCACATGATCTCTCCCTAGCGCGATGAATAATAGCCGCCGAAGAGCGCCGCCAGCAGCACCCCGAGCGGGGCGCCGACCTGAACATAGCCAGCGTAGCGGGCGCGAGATAGCGGCGGCATACTCTCGGCGATCAGACTTTGCCCGGCGATTCGCCGCCGATCCCGAGCGCCGTGAACCCGCGATACAGCAGCAGGCTGCTCAACGAGTGCGACCATCCGCACAACGTAGTGCCGACTCCATAGATGAGGACGGTCGCGATAATGACCGGCTTGCGGCCGAAGCGATCGCCGGCGAAACCGAACGCGACCCCTCCCAGCGCGGTCATCGCCAGTGATAGACCGAGCGCCAGCGACGACTGCGTATTGCTCAGGTGCAGGTCGCGCGCGATCGGCATGAGCAGAAACGAGTAGAGAATCAAATCATAAAAATCGAAGACCTAGGCCGCAAAGCACAATCCGACGATCCGGTAGTGGAGCGCGCCGAGCGGTTGTTCGTTGAGCAGCGGCGCCGCAGCGGTCGGCGGGGCGCGATGGCGCAAATCAGCCCCACTCATCAAATCGGCCCGGGTCTTCGCCCCGTGCAAAATCGTAGTTGGCTCGAACGCAACCGATATGGTTGGCTAGGGAGTCGGCTTTCAGCCGGAGCTTTCATGCCATCGCAGAGCATATCGGCGAACGGGCGCGGAAATTTGCTGGGAGATTAGCATGTTCAGGAGACTTCTCAGATGGCTTGTGCGCAGCGCGATCCTCGTCGCTGTTGTGTTTCTGATCGTCGGCGTGAGTCGTTATATCGCGCATCGCTACCGCCCAGGCTCGGTGCTGCAGCTGGAGCTTGACGGCCCGCTGAGCGAGCGCGCCGACGGCTCGCCCTTTGGTCGAACCCGCGCCAATGGCCTCGGGCTTAACGTCGTCCGGCGGGCGCTGCGCAGCGCGGCGGAAGACCCGCGCATCGTCGGTCTCGCGATCAAGGTTTTCGATCCGGACATGGAGCTGGCGCAGGCGCAGGAGCTCAACGGTTTGATTGACGGCTTCCGCGCGCACGGCAAATGGATCTCCGCCTACATGGAGACCGCGGGCGAAGGCGGCTTCGGCAATCTGCCCTACCTCGTGGCCAGCGACGCCGACGAAGTTTCGATGATGCCGCAAGGCGAACTCAACATCCTCGGGGTCAGCATCCGCGAGCTGTTCGCGCGCAATTTGCTGGATAACATCAAGGTCAAACCGGTCTTCGATGCGATCGGCAAATACAAAAGCGCCGGCAATATCTTCACCGAAAAGGATTTCACCCCGGCGCAGCGCGAGGAGGATGAAGCGCTGGCGGGCAGTCTCTTCGGGCAAATCGTCAACCAAACCGCGAGTCATCGCCGGCTCGATCCCGCCGCGTTGCGCGCACTGATCGAATTCGCGCCGCTGACCGCGGCCGACGGCGTCAAATCGAAGCTGCTCGACCGGCTCGAATACGAAGACGAGTTCGATGATCGGATCGAGTCGTACCGCGGCGAGCATCACGAAATGATCAACGCCACCGACTACGTCGGACCGCAGCGCGCGGCGCTGCGGATGCGCAACAAGATCGCGGTGATCTACGGCCTCGGCGCGATCGCGCGCGGCGAGAGCGACTATGATCCGATTCTCTCGCCCGGCTCGAGCTCGATGGGCTCCGACGACATGATCGCAGCCTTCAAGGCGGCGCGTGAAGATGATGCAGTGCGCGCCGTGGTTTTCCGCATCGACTCGCCCGGCGGTTCGGTTATAGCGTCAGAGCTGATCCGGCGGGCGGTTGAGCTCTGCGCCACGGAAAAGCCGGTGGTCGTCAGTATGGCCGGTCTCGCCGCGTCGGGCGGTTTCTGGGTCTCGACCCCGGCGGCGCAGATTTTTGCCGACCCCGGAACATTGACCGGCTCGATCGGCGTGCTCGGCGGCAAATTCGACGTGAGCGGCGCCGCAGCCGCGCTCGGAATCGACACCGACGCGATCTCCCACGGGGCAAATGCGGAGATGTTCGACTCCTTCACTGACTTCACACCCGCGCAAGCGAAGCTTTTCCACGATCAACTGCTCGGCGACACCTATAGCTACTTCGTCAAGCTCGTCGCCCAACAGCGGCATCTGACCGTGGACCAGGTTGACGCGGTCGCCCAGGGCCGGGTCTGGACCGGAGCGCAGGCGCTCGACGTCAAGCTCATCGACCATCTCGGCGATTTCGACGCCGCCTTGGCCGCGGCCAAGACCCTCGCCAACCTCGACCCGCATGAGCCGGTGCGGATCGTCGAACTGCCCGCGCAGGTGAGCTGGTTCGGACGCCTCCTGAGTGGTCATATCTTCGGGACCGCCTCGTGGCGGCCGCCGCATGGGCTCGAACCATTGATCGAATCGGTGCGCGAGGCGCTCGCGCGCCAGGGCGCCTATGGCCAGGCCTATTGTCCGATCAGACCGGTGATGTAACTGCGGGCCGCCCGAGCGCATCCGCTCATACCTCGATGGCGGTCGTGATAATGTAAGGGCATGCGGAGGTAATTGACTATGGAAAAGCAGCTCGAAGAGTTCCTCAACGTGTTGGGCGAGGCCGAACGCGCGGGCGGGCGCATCTTGCACGAATTGACCGATCAGGCGCAGTCACTGGACTTGCGCGAGATGCTGAAAAAGGTCGGCCACGACGAAGGCTACTATGCCGGCGAGCTGGCCGCGCACGTCCGGCGACTCGGCGGGACCGCCTCGAACAAGACCGGCGACTTTGTCGAGAAGGTTCGCGCCGTGCCGGACTTCAAGGGCCGGCTCGAACTTCTCAACCGCGGCCAGCGCTGGGTCATTCGCAAGATCGTCGAGCAGTTGCCGGCGCTTAAAGATGAGCCGCTGCAGGCGTTTCTGCGCGTCATGGCGGACGGCCACGAAACCAATATCGGCGCGCTGGACAAGGCCCTGGCCGAAGGAAAACTATAACGAGCAATCTGCTACCGCTGGTTATCCACGCGAGGTAATCGAATGAAGGCATTCGTGATGCAGGGTATCGGGCGCGTGGGCTTCGCCGACAAGCCGATCCCCAAGCCCGGTCCCAACGACGCGATTATCAAGGCGACGCGCGCGCTCATCTGCACCTCCGACGCGCATACTGTGCACGGCGCGATCGGCCCGCGCGAAAATCTCACGCTCGGGCATGAAGCGGTCGGCCTCGTGCACGAGGTCGGCGCTGCGATCACGCATTTCAAGCCGGGCGATCGCGTCGTCGTCGGCGCGATCACACCGGATTGGGGCGATCCGGCGGCGCAGGCCGGCTATCCCTCACAATCCGGCGCGGCCCTCGGCGGATGGAAATTCGCTAATACCAAGGACGGCACTTTCGCCGAGTATTTCCACGTCAATGACGCCGACGCGAACATGGCGATTATCCCAACTGGAGTCAGCGACGAAGCCGCGGTCTACTGCTGCGACATGATGACCACCGGCTTCAAGGCCGCCGAGAACGGCGACATTCCGATCGGCGGCGCAGTCGCGGTCTTCGCGCTGGGCTCGGTCGGCCTGATGGCGATCGCCGGCGCGCGCCTGCGCGGCGCGGGCCTGATTATCGGCGTCGATTCCGTGCCGAAACGCCAGGAGCTGGCGCGTCAATATGGCGCGGATGTTATCGTCGATCACACGCGTGAAGATGTCGTCGCGCGCATTCTTGAGCTGACCGGCGGCGCGGGCGTCGACGCGGCAATCGAGGCGCTCGGCGGCAATGAGCCCTTCGCCAATGCGATCAAAGTAACCAAGCCCGGCGGTACCATCTCGAATGCCGGCTATCACGGCAAGGGCGACTTCGTGAATATCCCGCGGCTCGAATGGGGCGTCGGCATGGCCGAGAAGACGATTCGCACGCTGCTCTGCCCGGGCGGGCGTCTGCGGATGGAGCGGATGCTGCGGATTCTGCGAAGCGGCCGCCTCGATCCCACTAAAATGACGACCCACACCTTCAAGTTCGATCAACTCGAACACGCCTTCGAGACCATGGACAAAAAACTCGACGGCATTATCAAGCCGCTGATCACGTTTTAGGGAGCCACACCGTGAAACCACGCAATTTCGAGATGATCAAAACCAACGGCGTCACGCTGCGCACCGTCGTCGAGGGCAAGGGGCCGCTGGTGATTCTCCTGCATGGCTTTCCGCAATGCTGGTATCTCTGGCGTCATCAGATCGATCCGCTCGTCACGGCCGGCTATCAGGTGGCCGTGCCGGATCAGCGCGGCTATGGCGGCAGCGATCGGCCCGAAGCGATCGAAGCCTACAACATTGTCGAGCTGAGCAACGATGTCGCCGGCCTCGCCACCGCACTCGGTCACGAACGCTTTATCGTCGTCGGTCACGATTGGGGTGCGCCAGTCGCCTGGCATACTGCCTTGCTGCATCGTGAACGAGTGCGCGCCGTCGTCGGCATGAGCGTGCCCTACACGCGCTGGAAGGCTCACACCTTCACCCGGCAAGAGACGTTCGGGGATCAGTTCTGGTACATGGTTTACTTTCAGAAACCGGGGGTCGCCGAGGCCGAGCTCGAAGCCGACGTGCGCAAATCGCTGCGCATGATGTACTACGCCATCTGCGGCGAGGCGCCCCCGGGCTTATGGACGACGCCCAAGCCGGCTTCCGCCAAACTGCTCGACGGCATGATCGATCCGCCGACGCTGCCATCGTGGCTCACCGCCGAAGACCTCGATTACTACGTCGCGCAATACGAACGGAGCGGCTTTCGCGGGCCGATCAACTGGTATCGCAATATCGATCGCAACGTCGAGATTACCCCGCAACTCGAAAACGCGAAGATCGAACAGCAGGCGTTTTTTATCACCGGCGCCAAAGACCTCGTGCTCTCATTTGCCGGCGGCCTCTGGATGAACGAGATGGACAAGTGGGTCCCCAATCTGCGCGGCAAGGTGATAATCGACGGCGCGGGACATTGGGTCCAGGCCGAGCGCCCAGCCGAGACCAACAAGGCGCTGCTCGATTTTCTCGCTACCGTGGCTTAGTTCGCCGTGATGCCTAAGGCGCCTTGGCGCTGCTCCAACGGGCCGCTTGATCGGGCTTGTCCGCTACCGCCCTGGCGTGCACGATAGACTGGTTGGAGGCTGCGTCACTTATGGCATCACGGCCTGTCGGCAACGGCAACATCTCATTCGGACTGGTTTCGATTCCAGTCAAGCTCTTCTCCGCGACGCGCTCGAAGTCGGTAAGCTTCAATCTGCTGCATGCCAAAGACTTAAGCCGCATCCAGCAAAAGATTTACTGCCCGGTCGACGACGCGATTATCGAACGCAGCGAGCTCGTGCGCGGCTTCGAGGTCGAAAAGGGCCGCTACGTCACCTTCACCGATGAAGAGTTGAAGGCGATGGAGGCGCGCAATGACCACGCCATCGAAATTACGGAATTCCTGCCGATCGCCAAGGTCGATCCGGTCTACTTCGAGGAGGCCTACTATCTCGGTGCCGAGCCGCTCGCGGCCAAGGCCTATCGCCTGCTCACCGACGCGATGGCGGAAACCGGCCGCGTCGCGCTCGGTCGTTACACGATGCGCGGCAAGGAACATCTCGTGATGATTCGGCCGAGCGGTAAGGGCTTGATGCTCCATACCATCTACTATGCGGACGAGGTCCGATCAGTCGAGGACGTTGATCAGGCGGCTAACGAGGCGCCCAAAGCAGCAGAGCTGACGCTTGCCAAGCGGCTGATTGACGAGCTGACCGAGAAGAACTTCGAGCCGGGCAAGTATGCCGACAACTATCGCGAGCGGGTGGTCGAAGCGGCGCAACGCAAAGTCGCCGGCGAGGAGGTCACCGCGAGCGCGCCGGAGCCGCGTCGCGGCCAAGTGATCGATCTGATGGCGGCCTTGAAGGCGTCGTTGGAAAAGCGCGGCGCGGCGCCTGCGAACGAGGCTGCCCCTGCGGACGAGGCGGAAGTCAGCGAAAAGCAGGTGGCGAGCGCCGGTGGTCGTGCTCATCCGCGCGCTCGCGCGGCGACCGCCGGCGCGCGCCGCCGCACCGCCAGCAAAAAATAACGCTAGCGGGAACGCCGAGCCCCTACATCACCTCGATCGCGTAGTCGCCGCGCGGCGCCACCTCGCCGATAATCGCCGCGTCCATGACGCCCTCCCGATGCAGATCGCTCAGCAGGGCGAGCGCGTCGCGGCCCGCCAGCGCGATCAGCAGCCCGCCGGAAGTCTGCGGATCAAACACCAGCGCGCCGACTTCGTCCGCGACCTCGTCGGAAATCTTGACGTGCCGGCCATAGAATTCGCGATTGCGCGTACCCCCTCCAGGCACCATCCCCTCGCGGCATAACTCGATCGCACCCGCCATGATCGGCAGATCGGTCTCCTCGATCCGCAGCGTCACGCCACTGCCATCGGCCATTTTGAAGCCGTGACCGGCGAGGCCGAAGCCGGTCACGTCGGTGGCGGCATGAACTTCGTAGTTGAGCATCGCCGCCGCTGCCGCGGCATTGAGCTCGATCATCGAGCGCACCGCGGCGTCGTAATACTCGCGCGCCAGACGATCACGCTTGAAGGCGGTCATCAGGATTCCGGTGCCGAGCGGCTTGCTCAGGATCAGCGCGTCGCCAACCTGCGCGCCGACGTTGCGGATAATCCGGCGCGGATTGATTACGCCGGTCACCGCCATGCCGAACTTCACCTCATCATCGGCGACGCTGTGGCCGCCGACCACGACCGCCCCGGCCTCGCGCGTCTTCGCGGCGCCGCCGCGCAGGATTTCCCGCAGCATCTCGCCCGGCAATCCGCTCTGCGGCCAACAGACGATATTCAGCGCGGTTAGCGGCTTCCCGCCCATCGCATAGATGTCGGAGAGCGCGTTGGCTGCCGAGATTTGCCCGTAGGTGAAGGGATCGTCCACCACCGGCGTGAAAAAATCGACCGTGTTGACGAGCGCCAGATCGTCGCGCAGACGGAACACTCCGGCGTCGTCGCCGGTCGTAATACCGACGAGCAAATCGGGATGGCTCCCGAGGTCAAGCCGCGCGAGTGCCGCTTCGAGGTCCGCCGGACCCAGCTTGCCGGCTCAACCCGCCGCCTTGCAGCGCGCCGTCAGGCGGATCAGCTCGCCGCGCGTCGCGTTGTTGTCCTGCTCCTTGCTCATGCTGAGCGCAAGTCTATCGCCGAAACTTGTGGCGGCTCAACGCGCCGCGTGCCGCAGCCCACAAGCGGCCTATGTGCAGCTACTCCCGATGGCGCAGCTTGCGCAGATCGCCGACGCGCGTCGTCACGCCGCTGTGGTCGAAATGATCGAGCAGCAAAATCGCGAATTTGCGCGACGCGTCCAGCACGTCGCGATAGGTCGCCGCGCTGATCTCGCCGTCGCGCTTCAGCCGTTCGAGTAGTTTGGCCTGCGCCGACTCGAAGGGCTCGCGCGCCATATAGAAGTCGGTCGCGATCTTGATCACGCGTCCCTCGCGCTCGATCGCGCCCAGCACCGCGCGCAAGCGCGCCATCGCCGACGCCGGCATCTGCAAAGTTTCGGCGAGTTGCTTCAAATCCGGCGGTTGATAGCCCGCCTCGCGCAGAATCCGTTCAACCCGCACGCCGAGCTCGCCCGTATCGCCCCCGAGCTGCACCTTATGCGACTTGAGCCGCACGACGCTCTCCTCGCGCACGAGATCAGTTTCGCGCGCGAGCCGTTCGAGCAGCGCCCGAAAGGCGCGCGGCGCGACTTCGTAAGGTAGTTGCGTGCGCAGCGCTTCCATCTCGAGGCCTGGTGCTAGCGGCTCGTCGCGATGATGGCGAGTCAGCGCCTCCAGCGCTGCGCGTTTGATCTCGTTCCATTTGACCGCGGTCGTGAAACCCTCTTCATCGCCGAGCGAGAGGCGGATGAAGCGCGCATCCTTGAGCGTCTCCGTGAGCTCCGCGACCGGCGCGTCGAATAGCTGCGCGAGGATCGGCGCGGTCAGCGCGAGCCGTTCCTGCAAATTGAGCATCGCCTCGACAGCGGCGGCGTCCCGCCCCCTACCCAGCGCATTCAGATTGTTGAGATAGGCTTCGAGCGGCCGCCGCGAGCGTCTGCCCAACGGGTTGAGCACCACGCCGCCGCCAATCGTGCGCACGTTGGTTTCGTCGCGGACGACGAAGCGATCGCCGGCCAGCGCGACGACCGGCTCGTCCAGCACCAGCTGCACCAGCGCTGAGCGCTTGGGCGCGATCTCCGTCGCCTCGCCGAGCACGATCACACGGCCGATCGTCTCGGCCGCGCCAATATAGAACCGCACCCGCTGATTGTGCTTGAGCGCGCGCTTCGCCGCCGGACGCACTTCGAGCCGCGCGTCGAGACGGCTGGTCGCCAGTTCGAGGCGCTCGTCAGCGAGGACGTCGCCGCGCTTGAGCTCAAGCTTCTCCGCGCCGCTCAGGTTAAGCGCCACGCGCTGACTGAGCCCGGCGCTCTCCACTGTTTCGCCATGTATCTGGAGCGCACGCACGCGCACCTCGCCGCCCAGCGGCAGCAGCCGCAGCTTCTGGCCCAGCCGCACCTCCGCGCCCATCGCCGTGCCGGTAACGACTACGCCGTGACCCTTCATCACAAAGGCGCGATCGAGCGGGAGGCGGAACAGGCCGGTCGCGCGGCGCGCCTGAAAGCCGTCGAGTTGCCGCTCAATCTCCCCGCGCAGCTCGTCGATGCCTCGTCCTTTTAAGGCCGCGATCGGAATAATCGGCGAGCCTTCGAGGCAGGTGCCATCGGCGAGAATTTCGATCTCCTCGCGCACCTCGCGGAGCCGCGCTTCATCGGCGAGATCGGCCTTGGTGATCACGAAGATCCCGCGCGAGACGCCCAGCAGATGCAGGATGTCGAGATGCTCTTCGCTCTGCGGCATGATCCCGTCGTCGGCCGCGACCGTGAACAGCACCAAGTCGATCCCATGCGCGCCGGCGAGCATGTTGCGGATGAAGCGTTCGTGTCCGGGCACATCGATCACACCTGCCTGCGCGCCGTCGGCCAGCGTGAAGTACGCGAAGCCGAGATCGATCGAGATGCCGCGCTCTTTTTCCTCCTTGAGCCGGTCGGTGTCGTGACCCGTCAGCGCCTTGATCAGCGCGGTCTTGCCATGGTCGATATGGCCCGCCGTGCCAATCACGGCATGAACAATCTGAGGTCGCATACTCTGGCTCAGCAGTGTTAGGTTGTTGAAAAAATCCCTCGGCGAGCGGATCGATGGCGCGTTTTATCGACGGGACAAACTTACGCGTCACCAGTCGCGTAGCCGATAGACCTCAGGCCACTCGCCGTCTGGAATGAATTTCGTTCGCAGAGGAGAGATTCGCCCAACCGGAGCCATCACGACTAATTCCATTCTGCCGTCGCCGCTGAAGTCAGCGGGTTGCGTACCCTCATACCACACTGTACCGGCGGTTCCGGCGGCGCCGAATCCTTGGGATCTGAACTTTCGCGGCGCATCCTGCCAATAGATCATGAGGTTGGCGACGTCAGGGCCCGACGCATAACCGATCGCTAGTTCGTATTTTCCAGCGCCCGCCGGGTACCAATGATAATCCCAATCTAAGCTGGACTCGCGGCCAAGAGTAGCAGTATCAACTCTGAGCCCGGCGAAGCGAAGAAACTCCCTGATTCTTCTATCCTCAGTCGCGGACTTTTCAACAAAACCTCGCTACTTCCAACTGCACCGACCTACTTTGTCATTCTGAGCGCAGCGAAAAATCCCGGATCTTCTCACCACCGACTCCCTCAGAATCACCTTGCCGCTTTTACTAGTCCCAAGCCGCTCTTGTCATTCCCGCGCGCGCATCAACAAAACGCGGCGCTGCCGGCAAGCCGTGTGGGAAGCGCTATCTCGCGCGGGAGGAATCTCAAATTCTTCAGAAACCGGGATTAGACAAGGCCCCTACTTCATCTGATCGGTAAACATCTTCATGTCGAAGTAGTCGCGCCACGCCTTGATCTTGCCGTTCGCCGTAGTCTCGAAGACTCCCGCCACCGGCAAGGACATGCGCTTGCCCTTGACCTCGAAGGAGTCGACGCGCTCGTTCAGGACCACACCACCGACCGTCGCGGTATGCAGAATCTTGAACTCGACCCAGGTCGTGCCCTTCATCAGCCCCTCGATCGTTTTGCGGATCGCGGGCTTGCCGGTCGCCACCGGCAGCGGGATGTTGTGATAGGTCGCGTCGTCAGTAAAAAAATCCATGATCTGATCGATATTCAGCCGCGCCCACGCTTTGCAGAATTCACTGACGATTGCTTCAGCTTCAGATGCCATTTTCCTTTTCTCCGTCTCGGGTTGCGCCGCTCTAATCCTGATCGAGATAGAAGCGGTCTTCATCCTTGTTATAGCCGAAAAGCTCGGCGAAACGCCCCCAGTTGACGATCGTCGTGAACATTTTTTCCGGCGGCTCATTCGGCAGCAGCATCGCCAGATGTTGGAGCACGACCTCTTTACTCAGCGCGCGATCCTCCTGGCCATGCAGCAGCCGCACCAGATAACTGAAGAGGCTGTGCTGCTTGAGCTGTTGGCGGATGATCAGCTTGCGCCCGTTCATGTCGCTGGCCAGGAACTGGCGGCCCAGCGGCTCGAGCTCGACGTCGCCGGCGGGTGTTGCGACCAGGCCCAGAATCTCCGCCGCCTTCATCACCTTGAGCAGATCGCCAAACTTGAACTGAAGATCGCGCGCGATCTTGTAGCCGTCGTCGCGGCCGCCCCGATCCTCGAGCGTCTCGAGCAGCCCGAAGATCCACGTCAGCGGGATATCGGGAATCGGGTTGATACCCGCAGCCGACGCCATCAGGAACGCTCCTCGATCAGCGAGAAGACCTTGTCGGTCAGCGTATTGAACTCCTCCCGTCGCCGATCGCGCGGCCGCGCCAGCGTCACCGGCAGATCCGCGACCAGGCGTCCCGGATGGGCCGACAGCACCAGGATGCGATCGGCCAGCTCGACCGCTTCTTCGATCGTATGCGTAACCATCATGATCGTATGCACCGGCATGTCGCGGGATTGCCACAGGTCGAGCAACTCCTCGCGCAAGGTGATCGCAGTAAGCGCATCGAGCGCCGAGAACGGCTCGTCCATCAGCAGCAGGCGCGGCCCCACCGCCAACGCCCGCGCCAGCCCCACCCGCTGTTTCATGCCGCCCGAGAGCTCACGCGGGTAGGCCTCTTCAAAGCCGCCGAGACCGACCTTATTGATGTACGCCCCGGCGCGTTTTTCACGCTCGGCCAGCGGCACGCCCCGCGCCTCCAGGCCCAACTCGACGTTGGCCTTGACCGACAGCCACGGCAGCAGCGCAAACGACTGGAACACCAGCGCGCACTCCAGATTGATCCCGTCAACCTGCCGCCCCTGGTACAGCACCTGTCCCGAGGTCGCCGGCATTAGCCCGTTGACGATGCGCAACATCGTCGATTTGCCGCACCCGGAAGGCCCCACGACCGCGACGAACTGTCCTTCATCAATGGTGAAAGAGATATCTTCGAGCACCGGCAGACTGCCTTTGCCGTGCGCGAAACTCTTCGCGATATGCTTGAGCTCGAGCAGAGCCATGGGTCGGGGAGATCCGCGTCACGCATCGGTTTTGCCCATTCAGTAATCGATTCGATAGCGTTCGGTCGCCAGATCGTATAGCCGGCGCCAGACCAGCCGATTTAACACTATCACGACCAAAATCATCGAGAGCAGCGTCAGCAAAATCATCTGTCCGTTGTACTTCTCGTAAGTTGCAACATCGAGCATCGCGCCCAGGCCAAAGACTTTGTGGGTAACGCCCCGATAGGGAAAGTATTCCGAAAGGATCAGCGCATTCCACCCGCCGCCCCATGCGGTGATGCTGCCGGTCAGCAGCGAGGGTGCAATCGCCGGCAGTGTGAGCTTGCGCCAGCGGGCGATGCGGCTGAGGCCCATCGAGCGCACGGCTTCCTTGAGATCGGCGGGAATCTGATTGACGCCGCCCAACAGGTTGAACAGCAGATACCACTGCATCCCGGTGAGAATCAGCAGGATAGAGGCGAGGTTCATGCCGCCGGTATACCGAATCACAATCAATACGATCAGCGGAAACAGCGCCGTCGCCGGCACTGAACCGATAATCTCCGCAATCGGCGCAATAGCACGAGCGAAACGTTGATTTTCGCTCGCATAAATCGCGCATGGAATCGTCCAGCCCAGTGAAATCAGATAGGCGATCGTCAGACGAATCGTCGAAGCCAGGGTCGCCGCCGGAATCTGCGCCGCGATCGCAGGCCACGGCGCCGAAAGCGTTCGCACCAGCGCGATCGCCCCCGCGATCACCCCGTAGACCAAGAGAAAAGCGAAGCCTGCCATCACCATCAGTCGCACGAGCCGGCCCGCACGCACAATTGCCGGATGAGCCGCGAGATTAAACGGCGCGGTTGCGCTGAGCGCGCTCCGCAGAGCGCGGATCACCGGGGTGAAGCTGAGGCGTACCGCGCGCACCAGCGCCGGCCCAATCGCAGAAACCGCATCCAGCCCCCCGAGCGAGCGCATCGGCTCGGGACTCGCAGCAAATTCGTAGCGGAATTTTTCTGCCCACACCGAGAGCGGCTGCCACATCAGCAGGTCCATCGTGACAATGATCGCCAGTAGTGCGAGCAGCCCGGCCACGATCTCCCCCGAACGTCCCTTGTCCGCCGCGGTAATCAGATAGCTGCCGAGGCCGGGTAGACGGTACGAGGTGGGTCCGGCGGTGATAATTTCGCAGGCAATCAGGTAGTACCAGCCCGCGACCCAGGAGAGGATCGAGTTGTAGACCAGCTTGGGAACGCATGCGGGCAGCAGCAGTCGCCGGAGTTTTAGCCATGAATTCGCGCCAAATGCGCCCAGCGCTTCCATCGAGTCGTTGGGAATCGTGCGCACCGACTCGAAGACGCCAAGCACCATGTTCCAGGCCATGCTGGTGAAAATCAGGAAAATGGCCGCGATCTCGACGCCGAGACGCCCGGGGGCCAGCGCAACGAAGAAAAAGATTGCGGCCGGGAAAAATCCGACCACCGGCACCGATTGCGCAATATCGATAATCGGAATCATGACGCGCTCGCGGGCGCGACTGTGCGCCGCCGCGATTCCATAAATCAGCGAGAAGACCAACGCAATCAGATAGGCGGCCAACATGCGGTAAAAGGAGCAGAACGCATAGTAAGGAAGCTCGCGCGCATCGACACTCAGGCGCGGCGGATGCGGCGCCGGCTGGTAACGCCGATAGGTGAAAAAAAGCGCGATCACCGCCGCGAGCGCGACAAACGAAAAGGCCGCGCCAAAGAGGCGCTGCGTCATGCTCCGCGAATTTGCCATCGTCCGATCCGGGCATTGTCCGCTCCGGAAAGAGGGCCAGAATAGCCCGTCGCGATACCCGGTTGGAACCGCATTGGTTACGGTATGGTTAACTCGCGCCACCACGCGCTCCGGCTTGTGCGAGTGCCAGAGGCTTTGCGAGGATACCCGTCACTAAATGGAGGTGCTGCCGATGGCTGGTGCGATGGAGCATGTTTTGAGCGGAATCCGGGCGCTGGATTTATCCCGCGCGCTCGCGGGTCCAAGTTGCACGCGGATGCTGGCCGAGATGGGCGCCGAGGTGATTAAGATTGAAGCGGCGCCGAATGGCGACTTCGTGCGCGGCATGTCGAAGCTGCGCGGCAACGATCGCAGCCTCTATTACATCCAGCAGAACCTTGGCAAAAAGAGCGTTTGCCTGAATATCCGTGATCCGCGCGGGATGGCAATCGTCACCGCGCTCGTCCCCAAAGTCGATGTGGTGGTCGAGAACTTCAAACCCGGCACGATGGCCGAAATGGGCCTCGGTTATGACCGCCTCCGCGAGATGCGCAAGGACATCATACTGTGCTCGATCTCCGCACTGGGGCAGACCGGTCCGCTGGCGAAGCTGCCCGGATACGACTTCATCGCGCAGGCCTACTCGGGCGTCACTTCGATGATCGGCGAGGCCGGCGGCACACCCTACATTCCGCTGGTCGCAGTCGGCGACGTGAACACCGGCGTGCACGGGGCGCTGGCGATCCTCGCCGCGTTGCGCCATCGCGATCGCACCGGGCGCGGGCAGCATCTCGATGTCGGTCTGCTCGACGTCTACTACCACTGTCACGAAGTCAGCGTGCATCAGTACAGCGGGAGCAATGGCCAGCTCAAACCGTCGCGCCAGGGTCCCCATCTCAATTACATCGCGCCGGCGGGAGTCTTTAAGGCCAACGGCGGATGGGTCGTCATCATGGCCTTCCTCCATCACTGGAAGGATTTGTGCAAGGCGATGAACCGGCCCGAGCTCGTCGATGACGCGAAATTCGGCACCGATCCGGGCCGCCTGGCGAATCGTGCTGAGCTGATCAAAATGATCGAGGATTGGCTCGCCACTTTTCCGGATCGCGATAGCGCCGTTGCCCACATGCAGAAAAATGCCGTACCCGCAGCCCCGGTGCTCTCGATCGAGGAGACTATCAGCCATCCGCATCATCGTGCGCGCGGCACCGTGCGGACGATCGAGGATCGCTTCGTCGGCAAGTTCGAGATTCCCGGGATGCCGCTGCGCTTTTCGGAGTTCCCCAAGGATCTGCCGCTCGAAGCCGCGACGCTCGGCCAACACAACCGCGAAGTGCTGCGCGATCTGCTCGGCCGCAGCGAACAGGAGATCGAGGAACTGCGCGCGGCAAATGTACTGATCGAGGGCAAATATTGATCGCGATTGTTTTCGCTGGCGTTAATTAGAGGAGGCGACGATGCCAACGTTCACACACGGCGAGGTTTCGCTCTACTACGAGGAATTCGGCAGTGGGTATCCCATCCTGCTCTTCGCACCGGGCGGGATGGGTTCGGCGATCGAGTTCTGGCATCGCAGTCCGTTCGATCCGACGAAAGAGTTTGCCGCCGACTTTCGCGTCATAGCGATGGATCAGCGCAACGCCGGCCGTTCTCAGGGTCCGGTAACCGCCGCCGATGGCTGGCATACCTACGCGGCCGATCATCTGGCGCTGCTCGACCATCTGAAGATCGATCGCAGCCATATCATGGGCGGCTGCATCGGGTCGTCCTATTGCCTGGGTCTGATCAAAGCGGCACCGTCGCGGATCAGTGCCGCGGTGCTGCAAAATCCGATCGGATTGCACGAGAATCGCGCGGCGTTTCGCGAGATGTTTGACAATTGGGCGGGCAAACTGCCGGCTCCGCGCCGGATCAGTGACGGCGATTTTGCGGCCTTCCGCGAAACCATGTACGGCGGCGATTTCGTTTTTTCCGTGTCGCAGGATTTTGTGCGCTCGTGTACAACCCCGATGCTCCTGTTGTGCGGCGACGATCTCTATCATCCCGCGCCGATTTCCGACGAGATCGCGCGGCTTAATCCGAGTATCGAGGTAGTTAAGTCGTGGAAGAGCGCCACGAGTGCGCCCGCAGCGGTGAAGCGCGTGCGGGAGTTTCTCAAACGACACTCGAGCTGAGGCGCGCGCGCCGCCGGATTAATCGATCGCGAGGCTCGCGAACGAAACTGCTGATTCGGTCTGCGGCTCCATCGCGATGTCGTGCATCAGCAGGCGCGCCTGATGCCCGCGCAGTAGTTCAAGCTGCGTGTACATCGGCGAGAGGCCGCAAATCTTGCGCGCGTCGCGATCCTTGGCGACGTCGGCGAAGAAGCCGTCCGGATCGCCGCGTTTGATATTCTCGATGAGCGCGAGGTCTGCGCTCTTTACCCACTCAGCGATTTTATCGTCGGCCTTGAACTGGTCGCCGAACTTTCTGCCGACGTGCGCGAAATCCACCCCGGCAATAATCAACACGCGCCGCGCTTCGGCGGCGAGTTCCGCGCGGAGCGCGTCGATAAAACCGCGCACGCGCTCGTCGAGAGCCGGGCTTTCGCCGGCTCCGACCATTTCGTGAAACGAGCCGACCAGGATCGGGACGATTTTGTAACCCGCTGTGCCCAGCGCCCAAGCCAGAAACAGGGCCTGAAATTCGATCGAGTGCTCGTTGCGATGGAGAATTTCCTGAGCGAACAAACCACCTTGAGTATAACGCGCGGCGAGGCGGTCGACGAAGGCGCGATCGGTCGCGACCGCGCCGAGCGGCGTCGCGTAGTCCTTGCGCGTGGCGGTGAAGAGCTGCGCGCCCATACCATAATGGGAGGTTCCGAGGATGATCACCAGTTCGGGACGCTCGCGCGTCAGCAGTTCGCCGTAGGCGTGAGCGTATGCGGCGCCGCCGCGCCGCGGATCGATATGCGGCGAGATCAAGCCGCTCAGCGCCGCACCGTCGGCGCGCGGCGGCGGGATTTCTCCGGGTGCGCCGGGACGCTGAAAGTAGCTCGCGATCTCGGCGCGGAGCCGGGTCGGATCGTTCTCGTAGGCGAGACCGGCCAACGCGGCGGGGCGCTGCGGCGCACGGGCGAACTCCTCGTGAATCTCGCGCACGCGATCGGCATAGCGCGGCGAGTCGAGAAAATAGCCTTGGTCGAGCGCTTCGATCAGGCTGTTTAGATGTTCCGAGGGGAGAAGATCGCCAAAGCGGCGCGTGAAGGCGGCCTGAAGGTCGAGCAGCGTATTGGCTCCGTCAAAGAGTGTCACGAGAAAATAGGCGCCCGTGCCGATCGCGATGGGCGCCGGCGCGATGCCCGCGGGGTCGCGCAGCATGACGTAGGTCTGGCCCTCTTGCTCGATGGGCACTGCTTCGACCGGCCGAATCCTGGGTTTATCCATCGAAATTAGCACCCCTCCGAAATGCGCAGCCCTCGATTTTTCGCGAAGTCGCTCCGACTCTACGGTCCCATCCGATGCGGGGCAAACCGTCGCCGCGGTCGGTAGTGGGTCAGTTTGAATTTTCTTTCTGCGCGGCTTCCCAATCGTCCACGATCCGCACGATATCGCTCAAGTCCCAAAGCTTCTCGGTTACGCCAGCTTGCATCGCGGGCGTAACGCGCAACGTCTGATGGAAGCGCACAAAATTGTAATGCATGAAGTAGATCGAAAGCGCGCGCATATGGTTTTCGAGCTTTTTGCTGAAAGCGTTCGTTAAACGCGTGAACCGGCGCATTCCCATCCGCATCGAAAGATTCTGCCGTTCGACGTAGCTGGTCGAGATATGCTCCGGGTCGGGGCGTCCACGTATCGCCTGCGGATCTGCTCCTAAACAAATCGGCGGGCTGTAACGCTTCTCGGCTTCCGGCGCAGTCCCGTATTGTTTGACCAGCATGGCGTAATCGATCTGCCGGTCAAAGGCTTCATCGACGGCGTTCAGATAGGCATGGTGGCCATCTGTGGTTAGCTGGACGCGATTGCTGAGCCTGCTCGCCAGATCGGTCATAAACGAATAGGCCGCGTCGCCGTCGCGCCGTCCGAGATACCAGCTAACGATCAGCTTGGAATCCGCATCAATCGCCGTCCACGTCCAAACGTCGCCATAACCAAACTGACCGCGCTTCTCCTCCGGGACGTTCTTCTGCTTGCTGTAAACGAAAGACCAGATTTCGTCAGCTTGGATGCGCTTGCACGGCAGATTGCGGAGCGCTCGATCCTGATAATCGAGACAGGCGTTACCAGCATCCGCGAGCAACTTGGCGACAGTGTTCTTGCTCACGCCCGTCATGCGCGTGATCGCGCGGATGAACACGCCCTCTATCATCATGCCAATAATTGCCGCGCGACGTTCCGTGGTCAGCTTGTTCATACTGACCATTATGCTTGACCGGCTAGGTAATGTCAGGTCAATGAGGGCCATATCAAAGCTCTAGCAACAAAATGAAGAAAACCCGCCAAATTATCACTTTTTGGCTAGCTTTACAATATTGACCCCCAAAAAAATAGAACGGATAATAACAGCTGCGACGGTGCTATCCGTTCCAGAACCAAAGAGGATATGATGCCCGATTCACCACCACTCGAAGTCCAAGTGAACTGGGACGAATCACGTGGAATGCCGATCGCGTTTTCGAACGTGTTCCTCATACAGCAGACGCCAAGTGAATTTTTTCTAACTTTTGGTGTTGTCGAGCCTCCATTTATTAGCACGGTGGCCCCGACGCCAGAACAAATTGAGAAACTCAAACGTGAAGGCGTAAAGGCCAAACCGATTATTAGGATAGCTATAACACCTCAAAGAATGGTAGAGCTGTTGCAATTGGTCCAAGGGCAACTAGCACAGTTTCAGACGACGCAGACACACTAGGGGACGGCCACATGGCAGCAGCAACGTTATTTACCATACCGAGCTTTACTGTACCGGGCGCTTCCAATTCGCTCCGCGTTGGAACAAGCACACAGAATGTCTGGGAAGAGCCCGCGCTCTCAGAGGGCATAATCGAGAGTTTAGAGGACGGCGGTTATGTCCTGCTGCAACCGATAAGATTTCAGTACAAGCGCGCCGGCTTCGGTTATATCGCCAGTTTCGATGAGGCGAATATCGCGATCTCAGGCATTACGAAGCAGGATGCGCGTCAAGCGCTCGAAATCGAAATCCTGGACGCTTTTGACGATTGGATAGCGGATGAAACTGCCTTAGGGGCGGAGCTTAAAAAGCAATTGGTCGTGCTCAAGAAGCATGTCCGGCGATGCTGACAGCAAGCGATGCGGAGACAATCGCACGCAAGCTTAAGGCCGAGTTCAGGCCAAAAAATCGTAAGCATAAAGTCGCAACAATCAGTGCCAACGGGAAAAAAATCGGACGATTCGGCATTCGGCGCGGCAGTGGCGAGTTATCGCACGACTACATCGCTCGACAGATTTTCATAAAATATTCTGACGCCGAGGGTATCGCTCAATGCCGCTTGTATTTCGATGATTACGAAAGACTTCTGAGAGAAAATGGGCATTATCCAGACTGAGAAGACTTCCAGCGCGTTTTTGCCGCCTTTCTGGCAATCTCCGATTTACGTTCTTTAGTCAGCTTTTCGGCTCGCGCTTTCCCGCCTTTCGCTCCGCCAAGCTTCCCAAGCGCGACGGCGGCGGGATTCCGGCTGTCCTGCTCGCGGTCCTCGACTTGACCCGTAGCTATGTCACCGATGAGCTTGGCAAGTTGGACCGGATCGCGCGGACGCTTCTTGCGGGTCTCCATGCGACTATTATCGCATAGCCGGAGCGGCGGCGCACGGCGGAATCAAGAGCGCCAGATTTCAAACTGACCCACTGCCCAGCCGTCAACTATCGCGGGAAGGCTCCGCGGCTCGCCGCTAGACTGTCCGCGCAATGACGGAAATACTGATGCCGTATGTCGGATAAATCGCGCCGCCGGGCCGCGCTCGCCAACCCGCATCGCGATCAGGTTCGCGCGACGCCGACGGCTGAATCGATCCGCTATCGGGTAGGACTCGCCGCGGAAGTAAAGCCCGGCCACTCGATGAAATTTCTGATGCCGATTCGCGGCGCTGACGAGGAGTGCTTCGTGATCAATTATCACGGCCATTTCCACGCCTACGTCAACCAGTGCCGTCACATCCCGATGGCGATGGATTGGGTGGACAATCAGTTCTTCGCCGAGCGCGGCCGCTACCTGATGTGCCAGACCCACAACGCCTATTACCAGCCCGATACCGGCGAATGCATCTCCGGGCCGCGCGGCGCCTGCGGCAAGTTTCTCTATCGAATCGAACTCAGCGTCGAGGATGGCGTGATTTACGCCAATCCGATGGACTATGAATTGGACGACGAATGAGCACGGACTGAATCGGCGGAGCGCATCAGTGTGCGTCGGCGGCGGTCGTGCGATAAAAGCGCGTGTGCCAGGTGAGATTGACGGAGGGGCGGCCGTTCTGCTCGATGAAGACGGCGGCTTGCACGTCCATCACCTGCTGATCGGGCATCACGTAACAGTGCAGATGCGAGAGTTCGTCCAGCGTGTTCATGCGGCCGGTAGGGCCAAACAGACCCATCGTCGGCGCGCGGAAGTGCAGATAGGCGGTAATCTCGGCGCGATCTGCGCCCTTCACCGATTTCACTTTGATCGCCTGGCGCTGATCGCTGACCTCGCTCCGATTGGCGACCGCGCCCTCGGCGTAGGTCAGCACCCACTGGCCATTGGCGCCGGCCTGCTTGTAACAGAGCGTATAGGCCTTGGTGAGCCAGATGGTGCGGCCGGCCAGCGGATCGATTGGGACGATCGAATCTACTCTCGGCACCGTCCCGTGCCAGCATCCGCGAAAGACTTCGGGCAGCGGAATCTCGTGCGTGCTGCCCTGGGCGCCGGGCGACGTCGGCGGAAGGGTAGATTCCTGACCCTGATTGGGCTTGATGACTGGCGGAATCGTCTCTTCCTGACGCTGGTTCTGATTACTAATCGGCGGCGCTGATACAGGCGGCGGTGGCGCGGGCAGGTTTTGCTGCGACGGCAGGGTCTGAATCTGATTAGCGCGCGCGCCGGCGAGGTCAAGGATTAGCGCGAAGCTGATCAGAATTGAAAAGAAGAGAAGTTTCGACGCGATGCGTGTCGGGCGGAACTTACTCGTACTCGTCGCCGAAATGAGCGCGCACGATACGGGCCTTGAGGTACTCGAGCGTACCCAGATCCTCGACGATGTCGCCGCCCGTATCGTAGAAAAAAAGCTCGCCATTCTTGGTGCGTCCGACCGCGATGATCCATTCGAGATCGTCGCGATCTTCGAGCAGGTAATTGATCGTCTGTGCCACGCCGCGGCCCGGAATGATCGTAATCTTCGGACGGGCCAGCTTTTCCTTTTCCTGCTTGGGCATCGCTTTGGTGCAGACCTCTGGCGGGGAGGCGTTAGAACCACCCTGGGCTAGATTACGGAGCGCCTTGAACCTAAGTCAATAGCATCTCGGCGACCGCTTCAAGGTGATGGGTCTGCGGAAAGAAATCGAAAGCGCGAACGCGGCCAAGGCGGTAGCCGGCGGCGGCGAGCCGGCCAAGATCGCGGAGCAGTGTTGAGGGGTCGCATGAGACGTAAAGCACCTGGGCCGCCTTGAGGCGCGCGACCGTCTCCATTAGCTGGGCGGCGCCGGTGCGCGGTGGATCGAGGATCACTAATTCGGGCCGATATCTGGCGCGTTCGAGGAACCGCGCGGTCTCCCGCGCCGGCATCGCGATGAACTGTGTGCGGCGCAAATTCATGCGCGCAGCGTTGTCGCGGGCCGCGGCGATCGCGTTGGCGTCGGCATCAACGCCGGTCACCGTGGCGCCGCGGCGCGCTGCGGGCAGGCTGAAATTGCCCGCGCCGCAAAAGAGGTCGAGCACCGAGGTCGCCTCGGTGATCTGCCCCAACTCCATCACGGCTGCGACCAGCCGCTGATTCTGTGCGTGATTAACCTGGCTGAAGCAATCGGCGGCTGCGCGAATTTCGCATCCCGGCTGTGGCGTCAGTGTGACGGTTACCTCGCCGGCCAGATCCCGCCGAGCCTTGCTGCGAAGGATAACGCCCGCGACTGCCCGGTCTGACGCGAAGATCGCGCGGACGGCGGCTAACGCACTGCCGGCGGGTGGCTGGGAGAGATGCACGATCAGAACCTGCCCGGCATCACCGGCGACAATCTCAATCTCGGTGCAGCGCGGGGCGAGGACGCGAGTGAGCACAGCGGCGGCTTCGAGTTCCGCGGCAGCGACCAGACAGCGCTCGACCGGAACGAGGTGATTGCTCTGCAGCTCATGAAAGCCCAGCGCGCCGTCGCGTCCGACCATCAGCCTGACGCGGGCGCGATAAGCGAATTCGGCCGGCGCCGGAAGGACCAGTTCCCGCGGATCGAGATCGATCGCGAAGGCGCGGCGAAACTCGGCGGCGAGCAGCTCGGCCTTGAGGCGAATCTGGGCGGCATAGATGATCTGCTGCCAGTCGCAGCCGCCGCAACGCGGTAAGTAGATGCAGGGCGGCTCACGCCGGTCGGGGCCGGGATGAATTACCCGCGGCGCGCCCGCGAGGGCGTAGTCGCGACGGTCGTCGGTTATCGCCGCTTCGACCAGATCCCCCGGCGCGACATTCGGCGTCATCACGATCTTGCCATCGAGATGGCCGAGGCCGTAAGGACCGAGGGTCATCGCGCTGATTTCGAATCGCTTCATAGCCGGTAGCGTCATTATATACTGGGCAGTTGACGGGTCGGCTCGAGCCGTCCGTTCTTGCGAGCATAATCAGTCAGACGGTGAACCCAGTGGCATTCGAACCCAGTCCTTCACCTGCGCTTGCCTCAGTCGAAGAGACCGATCAGGCGCGGCGCGCAAAGATCTTCCGCGAGCGGATGTTCGCGCGACTTCCGGCCGAGCTGGCCACGGACTTTCCAGCGGCGGATCGCCTGGTGCTCGCCGAGCAAGGCTTCGAGTTTTTCCGGCGGCGCGAAGAAGCGGTTAAGGTGCGCGCAGCGGCGGTTGCCGAGCACGACGGGCTGGTCGCGGTGGAAACCGTGATGCCCGATTGCCCGTTCATTGTGGACAGCATTCGGGAATATTTCCGGGGGCGCGGTCTGCCGCTGCGGACGCTGCTGCATCCGCGTTTTAACGTCAGTCGGGAAAGCGACGGTGCGGTCGTGTCATTCGAGCAGGGCAGCTCGGCGGAACGCGCCGAGTCGTTTACTCACGCGGAGATCGAGCTCAACGCGACCCCCGACGCCTGCCGCAGTATCGAGGCCGATCTGACCCGCGTGCTTAATCAGGTGCACCGCGCAACGGAAGACTTTCCGGCGATGACCGCGCGCGCCCTGCAGATTTGCGAGGAGACGGCGGCGGCGCGCGGGCTGGTCGAAGTTCGCGATTTTCTGCGCTGGCTGGTGCAGAGCGGCTTCGTCTTTCTCGGTTATCGCCGCTACCGGGTTGAGCCGTACGAGGGTCGCCCGAGTATCGTGACCGAGGCCGGGACGGGTCTCGGGATCATGCGCGACGAGTCCAATTCACGTTTCGCCTCGCCCAAGCCACTCGACGACCTCGACGATGGCTTGCGCCGCCTGCTCTTCGATCATCCGGCGCTGATCGTCGGCAAAACGCGCGCCGAGTCGGAAGTTCATCGACGCGCGCTGATGGACGATATCACGATCCGGCGCTGCGACGCGGCGGGCCGTGCCATCGGTTTTGATCGTTTTCTGGGACTCTTCACCTCGAAGGCCCTGACCGAGGAAGCCGAGCACATCCCGGTGCTGCGGGCGAAGCTGCGCGAGTTGATCGAGGCGGAGGGCGTCGCGGCAGGAACGCACGATTACAAGGCGCTGGTGGCGGCCTTTAACGGCTTTCCCAAGCAGGAACTGTTTCGCGCGCGGATCGACGAATTGCGCCGGCAGTTGCACGTGATTCTTGACGTCGAGAACGAGGCCGAGGTGCGCCTGCGGCTGGCGAGCGACGCGGTGCGCGGCGTGGTGATCGCATTGGTGATAATGCCGCGTGATCGGTTTTCGGCGGAAGTCCGCGAGCGGATCCAGGCGGCGCTGGCGGCGCAGCTCGGAGGGCGGCTGGTCTATTACCACCTTGCGCTCGGCGAGAGCTACACGGCGCGCCTGCATTTCTGCTTTGCGGCGACGCCGCCGCCCCCCGCAGTGGAGGAGGAGCTGAGCGAGGAGATCGTGCGCCTGGCGCGAAGCTGGGAAGATTTGCTGCAAGAGCGCCTGAGCGGGCAGTTCGGGACGGCGCGAGGGCGCGAGCTGTTCGCGCGCTGGACGCCCGCCTTCACGGTGCAGTACCGCGCCAGCACGCCGCCGGAGCTGGCGGCCGACG
The DNA here is from genome assembly GCA_035308025.1 of Candidatus Binataceae bacterium. Classification (NCBI taxonomy): domain Bacteria; phylum Candidatus Binatota; class Binatia (SeqCode); order Binatales (SeqCode); family Binataceae (SeqCode); species Binataceae bacterium (SeqCode). The sequence goes on along the minus strand of DATGHL010000022.1, from coordinate 51,584 downwards.
ATATCGATCAGGTCGAACGGCTGGGCGGCGAAGGCCGCTTCAGCGTGCTGATCGGCGCCGCCGCCGGCGGCGCCGATCAGCAGACCAGCGAGCTGCGCCTCTATGAGTTCGGCGAGGCGCCAATCCTGTCGGAACTGGTGCCGGTGCTGCAGAACTTCGGCATCTCGGTGATTTCCGAAGAAGCGCACGAGTTCCATTTGCACTCCGGCACGCAGCCGCAGCCGGCTTATGTGCAGGCTTTTCGTGTCCGCACGCTTGACGGTGAACCACTCGAACGGACGCCGGGCGCGGCGCTGCTCGCCGACGCCCTGGTAGCGGTGCGCACAGGCCGGGCGGAGGACGATCCGCTCAACGCGCTGACCCTCAGCGCGGGCCTTGAGTGGCGCGAAACGGCCTTGATCCGCGCCTACCTGGCTGCGGCCTTCCAGATGCGCCTGGCGCCGGCGCGTCCGGCCACGCGCCGGCCGTTTTTGCTCTGTCCGCAGCTCGCGCGCATTCTGGTTAAGCTTTTTCGCGCGCGCTTCGATCCCGGACAGGAGGCGCTTGCTGGTGCACTCGAAGAGTTGCGCGAGAATTACTTCGCCGAGCTGGCCGGGGTTGAGAATATCGGCGACGATCGCTTTGCCCGCACCGTCCTCGCGATGGTGGAGGCGACCACGCGCAGCAACTATTTCAGCGACGCGCCGGCGCCCTATATCGCGCTCAAGTTTGCGAGCGCAAAAATCCCGGGCTTGCCGGATACGGCCCCGTTGTACGAAATCCACGTCGACTCGCCGGCGATGGCCGGATGTCATTTGCGCGGCGGCACAATCGCGCGCGGCGGGATTCGCTACAGCGATCGCTTCGACGACTATCGCACGGAAATTCTCGACCTGATGAAGACCCAGACGGTCAAGAACGCGATCATTGTGCCGACCGGCGCCAAGGGCGGGTTCATCGTCAAGAGCCGGCCGGGCCGCGCACCTGATCGCGCCGCAGTGGTTGACGCCTACTCGACGCTGATCAACGCGATGCTCGAACTGACCGACAACGTCGTCGAGGGCCGCGTGGTTCATCCGGCCGGCGTGCGCGTGCGGGACGACGACGGCGCCTACCTGGTCGTCGCCGCCGACAAGGGCACGGCAGCGTTTTCAGACATCGCCAACGGGCTCGCGGAGGCTCGCGGCTTCTGGCTCGGCGACGCCTTCGCCTCGGGTGGCGAACATGGCTACGACCACAAGCGGCTCGGAATCACGGCGCGCGGCGCCTGGGAATCCGCCAAGCGCCATCTGCGCGAGCTGGGCCGCGACCTGCTGCGCGGGGCGCCCGTGACGGTGGTGGGCATTGGCGACATGTCGGGCGATGTCTTCGGCAACGGGATGTTGCAATCCGACAATCTCAAGCTGATCGCCGCCTTCGATCATCGCCATATCTTCATCGATCCGAATCCCGATCCGGTGAAAAGCTACGCCGAGCGCAAGCGCCTGTACGAACAGCCGAGTTCGCAGTGGTCGGATTACGATCCCACCCTGATCAGCGACGGCGGCGGGGTTTTCCGGCGCGGACAAAAGCGCATCCAACTCAGTCCGGCTGCGCAGTTGGCGCTCGGCTGCGCCAGCGCCGAGCTTGATGCCGACAGCCTGGTCCAGACTATCCTGCGCGCTCCGGTTGATCTTTTGTACAACGGCGGCATCGGGACTTACGTCAAGGCGCAGAGCGAGAGCGATGCCGCGGTCGGCGACCATGCCAACGACTCCTGCCGCGTGACGGCTGGGGAACTGCACTGCAAAATCGCGGTCGAAGGCGGGAACCTCGGCTTCACGCAAAAAGCGCGTATCGAATACGCAGCCGCGGGCGGCCGGATCAACACCGACGCGATCGATAACTCCGCGGGCGTCGATATGTCCGATCACGAGGTCAACCTCAAGATTCTGCTGCAGCCGGTGGTCGCACGCGGCGCCTTGAGCGAGGGCAAGCGCAATCGCCTGCTCGCGGCCGCGGCCGAAGAAGTCGCCGCGAGCGTGTTGCGCGACAATCGCGATCAGGCGCTGCTGCTGAGCCTCGAGCAAGCGCGCGGCCGGAGCGATCCGGCGGCCATCGCTGAGCATGCCAGCGTGCTTGCCCAGCGCGCGTTAGTGCGTCCGGAGATGCGCTCGCAGCCGGGCGCGCCGGGCTTCACGCGGCCGGAATTCGCCGAACTGACGGCGGTGAGCAAGATCGACCTCGCGTCGGTGTTGACGTCAAGCGAACTCGCCGAAGACCCATATCTGGTCGAGCGCTACTTGCGGCCCTACTTCCCGGGGGCCATCGCCAATGAATTCGCGGCCGACCTGCCCAATCACGGTTTGCGGCGCGAGTTGATCGCGACCCGCGTCGCCAACGAATTGGTGGATCTGATGGGTTCGGCCTTTGTCTTCAATCTGCAGCTTGACTTCGATCTGGAAACTTTCGCGGCGGTGCTAGCTTGGCTTATCGCCGCAGACGTGATCGATCTGCGCGCTCGTGCTGACCAGGTCCATCGGGATGCGGCGGGGATGGAGGCAACCGCGGAAGTCGAAACCTTCCTGGCGTTGGGCGAGACCGCGCGGCGCGCCTGCGCCTGGTCGATTACCCGTGCGGAACGGGCGTCAAGCGAAAGCCTCGGCGCGATCGTGGAGCGTTTCAAACCCGCCTTCGCCGATCTGCTGCAGCATCTCGAGGACGCACTCACCGGCGTCGAGCGCGAACGCTTCGAGCGCACCTATCGCGAGTTACGCGCGTCGGTGCAACAGGAAGCGCTGGCGCTTGAACTGGCGCGGCTGGGTTTCGCCAATCATCTGCTCAACATTCTCGATTTAAGTTTTGCCGGGGTCGGCGACGCGGCGGAAATTGCGCGGGTCTATTTCGGTATGAGCGAGCAGTTTGATTTCGCGACGCTCGAAGGCGCGATTGACGGGCTGCGTCATCGGGACAGGTGGGAGCGGCGCGCCGCGAGTGATTTGCGCGCGGAGCTAGCCTGGGCGCGGATCCAGCTCTGCCGCGCACGGCTTCGCACCGGCGGTAATGGCGCGCCGCCGCCCGCGAATGGACGCCGACGCAGCGAGCTCGAGGTTGATCGCCTGATGCGGGACTTGCGCGCGATGCCCGCGTTAAGCCTGGCGCCGATTCAGGTGACCGTGCGCGCGATCGCCCGACTGGCGAATCTGGCCTGAGTCCGAGCCTAAGCTTGCGCGTCGACGCTGGCGAGCGGCGCTGGCGCCGGTAAGGGCTGCACTGGGACGACCTGCTCCGCGCGGTCGCCCACCAGGTCCTGATAGAGCCGCGCACTCGCCGCCACAAAGAAGGCCATCGTCACGTAGGTTGTAGCGACCGCCGCGAATTCAACCAGAAAAATCACGGCCCAGAAATATCCGGTGAGCACGCCGACCGGTCCGAGGATCAGACTGACGACGAAGAAGACCGCCGCCGCCCATGAGTCGTAGCCCGACCAGACCGCGAGAAATACGACGACCCTCGTTGCGACCCGGAAGAAGCGCTTGCGCATCAGATCCCGGCTGAACAACAGCGCGTGGAAACTGTGCTTGCCATCGAAGGCCAGCGCGTATTCCGCGAAGTAGAGCCAGAGGTAGAGCGTCGGCGCAAGCACGATCAAAACGACGTCGAGCAGATAGAGCAGAAGCGCCAGCCAGGCGTCGCCAACCACGTAGATGCGCAGGATGAACAGGGCGACAAACGGCACGGCCAGATGCAAAATCACCACCCAGAAGAAGGCGGGCAGCAGCTTCACCGAATCCTGCCAGATCGCGATCACTGCGGTCGCGACTGGCTCCTGGAGCGCTCCGGAGCGCATCCGGCGCACCGCGCATAGCACCACCAGCTCGCCGGCGAAGGCCAGGATCAGAACCATCAGGTGGAACAGCGAGATGGCCCATGGCGGGAAGAGCGGCGCGGTATCCGCGAGCGAAGGCGCGTAGGGCTCCTGGATCGGAAGCCACGCGACGTGACGCGTCCCCGGCGTAAAGCGATCGGCGAGCAGATGCTGCAGATTGAGCGCGTCGGGCAACAGGCAGACCGCAGCAAGCAAGGCCAGCGGCGCCAGTCCGATCGCGAGTGTAAGCCAGTTGCCGCGCAGGTCATTCACGGCGTTGCCGAGATAGATGAAACTGCTCTTGAGGCGAGGTTGCGTCACAATCGAACGAGCCTGCCATTGCGCCGATTTGAACACAAGCTGCGCGTCGCATGACCGCGCCTCGCGACAGCTGGGCGCGATCGCGCTATAGTTCCGCCTCGATGGCTGACGAGAATTTGGCCGCGCGCGTAGCGCACGAAAACAAGCAGATCCGCAGGCTGCGCTTTCTGGTCGATCTGGTCTTCGCGACGATCGCGCAGGACGACACGATGACCCTCGAGGAAGCGTGGGAACACGTGCGCGGGCTCAAGGGCGCCGCGGTCGCGATGTTTCCCGGCAAGGACGACACCTTCGACCTGATCTACCTGCCGCGTTTTGCGCGCCTGCTGCGCGAAAAATTCCGTGCCAACTAGCGGGCGCGCTGTCGCCGACCTGCACCAGCTCAGCGGGCATCTCGACTCCTCCGGGCAGTCTCGCACAGTCGTCTTTGGCGAAACCGTAACTGCGATATGCGAGCGGCATGCGCCGCTCGACGATGTGGTTCTGCCGGGCTTCATCGATCTGCAGGTCAACGGCGCTTACGGAATCGACGTCATGTCAGCTTCGATCGAGGACGTTCTCAGGCTCTCATACGCACTCGCGCGCGAGGGCACGACAAGCTGGCTGCCGACCGTTATCACCGCGCCGCTGGAGACGATCGAGCGCTGCGACGCTATGATCGCCGCGGCGATGACGCGTCAGCGCGAAGCTGCGCAAAGCCCGTCCGACGCTCGCAAGCTGAGCGGCGCGACGATCCTCGGGATGCATCTTGAAGGACCGTTTATTTCACCTCGCCATCTCGGCGCACATCCGCCGCTGCAGCGCCTGCCGCATGGCGAGGCGCTCGCCCGGATGCTCGCGCTCAAAACTCTCCGGCTGATAACCCTTGCGCCGGAACTTGACGGCGCGCTTGGCGCGATTCGGCAATTTGTCGCGCGGGGCGTTACCGTCTCACTGGGTCACAGCGACGCGACCTGCGATGAGGCGTTGGCGGCCGTCGCCGTCGGCGCCCGCATGTTTACGCATCTCTTCAACGCGATGCGCCCGCTGCATCATCGCGAGCCGGGTATCGTTGGTGCGGCGCTGACACCCTCGCCGGCAGCCGCCGCGATTATTCCGGACCGCGTGCATATTCATCCGGCGATGTTTGCGTTAGTGCGAGCGGCTCGGACGGTCGGGCAAACCCTCGTCGCCAGCGACTGCGTCGCGCTGGCCGGTGTGCAGCCCGACGCTGAGCTACCGATGTTTGGCGACGCTTCGCGCCGGGTACAAGTCCGAGAAGGCGCGGCGCGTTTCCCCGACGGCGCGCTGGCGGGCGGCGTCGTCACGATGCTCGAGGGGCTGCGGCTCACCGTAAACGATCCCGTTTTCGGCGGCGGTCTCGATCCCTTCGGCTATGCTCAGATGGCCGCCGAGGGTCCGGCGCGAGTCCTCGGGTTGGCCGATCGCGGCGCGGTCGCGCTGGGCAAACGCGCTGATTTGATCCTGCTCGACCGCGCGCTAAATTTGAAAGCGGTCTTTGTCGACGGTCACGAAATCGACTGATCCGCGGTTACCGCCAGGAACCCGCAATGCCTCTGAATCGCGCCTGCCTCGGCAAAGCATATTCCAGCGCGCCGGCCGACGTGACGCTCGCTTCGATTCAAAACTACGCGCGCGCCTGCAGCGATGATAATCCGCGTTACTTCGATGCCGACGTCCCCGGCGGCATCGTCGCGCCACCGCTGTACCCGGTGGTGGTCACCTGGCTTCCGCTCATTACCGCGCTGACTGATCCCGAGCTCCGCGCCGACCTGCTCCGCCTGCTGCATACTGCGCAGGAGATGGAGTTGCTCGCGCCGATCCGTCCGGGGGATCGGATTTTTCCCGCAGCGCGCATCGCCGCGATCGCGTCGGTCAGCGGCGGTGAATCGCTGACGCTCGAGCTGCGCGCGTCGAACCAGCACGACCAAGCCGTCAGCCGCATCCGCTTCACCGTTTTGATCCGAGGTCGGCGCGCTCCGGCGGCCGGATCCGAGTTGCATGTTCCGAACGACGCAGTCGCGCGCGGCGCATCCTTATGGGAGGTCACCGAAACGATTGCTCTCGATCAGACTTTTCGCTACGCGGAAGCCTCGGGCGATCGCAATCCTATACATGTTGACGACAATGTCGCCAACATGGCGGGCCTGCCGGGCATTATCGTTCACGGCCTGTGCGCGATGGCCTTCGCGGCTCGCGCCGTGACTGACACGCTCTGCGGCGGCGACCCGCTTCGCCTGAAACAGCTCGCCGTGCGCTTTGCCCGTCCAATCTTCCCGGGCGATTCGCTCACTACTTCGATTTGGTCCGCTGACGAAGGCGGCGAACACCGGCGCTTTTCCTTCGAGACCGCCAACGCCGGCGGCATCGTCGTGATGCGCGACGGCCGCGCAGAAATCCGCTCCCCTTGAGAAGCCGATGACGCGCCAGCTCACCCTCGGCCTCTCGCTTTCGTTGACGGGCAAATACGCCGCGATGGGGCGTCAAGGCGAGAGGGCCCTGCGCCTGTTCGTCGCTGACGCGAACGAAGCCGGCGGCGTCATCGTCCGCGGGCAGCATTATGATGTCGCCCTGCGCTGTCTCGACGACGCCAGCCGGATTGATCGCGCGCGCGAAATCTATCGCGAACTGTGTTTCGGTCGCCCTTGCGACCTGATCTTCGGCCCCTACTCAAGCGGGCTGACGCGCGTCGCCGCGCCATTGTGCGAGGAGGCGGGTCGCCTGATGATCAATCACGGCGGCGCAGCCGATCAGCTTCACGCCCATAACGTCCGGATGCTCGTGAGCGTTCTCACCCCGGCCAGCGCGTATATGACCGGCCTGATAGATCTACTCGCCACGCTCAAGTTCTGGCGCAAGCGGCTGGCCGTCGCGACCGCCCCCACCCCTTTCGCCGGGGCGATTAGCGCCGGCCTCGAACGCGCCGCCAAGACCCGACGCGCCTGGCTGCACGGCGTCCGGCTGCGCATGAAATACGCGGGCACCTTCCGCCCTGAGCACACGCCCGCGAGCCTGTCGCGCGCAATCCGCCGCAACCGGATCAACGCTTTCGTGAGCGCCGGAGGTTATGACTACGACCTCGCGATGATGCGTGTGGCGTCCGCCCGTGAGCTCAAAGTTCCGGTGCTCGGATGTGTTGCTGCGGGCGTCGAGCGCTTCCGCCAGGACCTCGGCGACGACGCCGAAGGTATCGTTGGTCCGAGCCAATGGGAGCGCGATTTCAACATCGTGCCGGAGCTGGGGCCGCGACCGGCCGAATTTTCGCGCAGAATCCTCGCGGCGGGCAGCACTTGCGATTATCCCGCAGCGCAGATTTACGCTGCCGGGCTAATCACTCTGGCGGCGGTCCGCGCCTGCGATTCGCTTGATCAAGTTCAATTGCGCGCCGCCTTCGCCGACCTGCGAACTACAACCTTTTTCGGCGATTTCGCTATCGATCGCGAAACAGGCCGCCAAATCGGCCACCAGATGCTGCTCGTACAATGGCACGAGGGGCGCAAACAGATTATCGACCCAGAGCCGCAAGCCGAGGGCGGCAACCTCGAATTCCCGAGCGCGTGGCGGATGATCCTTGGCGCGGCGGATTTATTCAGACTTAGCCGGCGCGAGAAAATTCCTGACGAGACGAACCCGCCGCCGCGCTCCTTTTGACCTTGGGCGAAGGTTGATCCTGTCGGAGGCGTTCACGGCGACTCTTGAGCGGGCGGCGCACCGACCCGCACGAGGACCATCGCATTGAGGCGATGCTCCTTGGAGTCCCACGGAAACACGGCTTCACGCGCGACGACGGCGGCCGGGACGTCGAGTATTTGGAGATCGCGTTGCCGCACGACGACCCATCGCGTCGCGCCTGTATTGATCGACTGATCCAGTTCGCGTCGCGATTCATAGGTCGGCACCGAGTGCGGCAGATCGAGGTAATAGACGGGACCGCCCACCCGATAGAAAGCGAGCGCGGCCGTGTCCGCACCAATCAGGTCGCGGATCCGATAGGCGAAGGGTTTCTCGCCGCGCCAGGCGTCGCCCGCAGGCATCGCGAAAACGAAAAAATAAAACATGAAGAGCCACGCGACGGTCGCCGTGGCGAAAAAGACCCGGGCCGAGGTCAAGCGGCGCAGCGCCCAGCAGAGCGCGAGCGCGGAGCCAATCCAATACACCGCCAAAACCCCGCGCTCGGGTGCATTCGGCAGCAAGGCGTAGGGATCCGGCATGAAGAGCCGCGGTGGAAGAAAGGCAAGGCTCGAAACAGTCACCGCGATAACGATCGCGGCGAAACCAAGTTTGAGCAAGATCCGCGCGGTCCGGCTTAACCGGTCGAGCGGTTCGGCGAGTAATCGCGCCACGAGTATCGCGGCGGCGGGCAATATCGGGAGCAGATAATAACTGCGCCGCGAACCCGCGAGGGTAAAAAAAATGAACGTTGCCCAGAAAAAACTCAGCACGAAGCGATCTCTATCCCGCTCAGTGCGGGCTTCCTGATTCGCTCGATGCGCGTGCGCGAGCGCCGCGGGCAAATACACCGACCACGGCGCCATCAGCGCGAAGATTACGTAGGTATACAGGTAGATTGGCCCGACGTGATCGAACGGGGCGAAATAACGCACGACGTTCTCGCGATAGACCATCGCCAGCCCTTTGGCCGAGCCGGTTTGCTCGTGCGAGATGGCGAACGGCCAGTAGTAGATGCTGGCGGCAACCGCAATTGCGATCGGCGTACGCCAGTTGAAGAACCATCGATGGCGCTCCAGCGCGTAGCCAATGCGGTCGGACAATGAGCCGAGCAGCATTCCTCCAGTGAACGAGTTCCAGCCGTCGGCGAAGGATGAGTAAACGCCGATCACCAAAAGCGGCAGGACAAAGCCGAGCAAGCCCTTGGTCAGAGAGGTCAGCGCCATAATGATCCAGAGCGCGAGGATCCACCATCCGATGGGGCGATGCTGATAGCGCAAAAAAAGCGTTAGTGCTGCGAGCTCGCCGGCGACGGTCTCGACGTCGGCGGAAGCGTGGCGAGAAAAAAATACGAAACTGAAGCTCGTGGCGAGAACGGCGGCGGCGAATACACCGGTGCGCAAGTCGTAGAGGCGGCGGGTCAGCAGAATCACGAGTGCGACCGCGATCAAGCCCGCAACCGCGCACGGAATGCGCGCGGCCGCTTCGTTCATCCCGCCGGTCAGCCAGGTTGCGGCTATGACCAACCAATAGGAGCCGAGCGGCTTGTCATAATAGACGTGACCGTTAAGCGTCGGCCAAAAATAGTTGTGTGTGACGAGCATCTCGCGGGCGATCTCGGCCCAGCGGAACTCGGACGCCCACAGCGCGCGCGTCCCCAGACGCGCGAAGAAGAGAATCGCGGCCAAGGCGATTACGATCGGCGCCGCATCGCGCCACGCGGAGTCTCGCGCCGGCATCGGCTCGGCGCTCCCCGCGCGCGAATCGCCCTCCAATCTGGCCTTTACCATCGACCGCAAGGGTTGCAATACGAATTGACGCGGGCAAGCGCCTGCACATCGCCGCGCGACGGTAGCCGCAACCCTCGACGCCCGTTAGTCTGACTGATCCATGCCGGCCGCAGCCCGGCGGATCGAGGATAATAACCCTATGAGTTCGGGGCATAGTTCGGGCGAGGCCGCTGGGCGCAAGCCCAATCGCTTAATCAAAGAGCAGAGTCCTTACCTGCGTCAGCACGCTCACAATCCGGTGGATTGGTATCCCTGGGGCGAGGAGGCGCTCACCCGCGCGCGCGAGGAGGGCAAGCCGATCCTGCTTTCGATCGGCTATTCAGCCTGCCACTGGTGTCACGTGATGGAGCGGGAGTCGTTCGAGAACGAGGCTATCGCGCGCGCGATGAACGACAACTTCGTTGCGATTAAGGTCGATCGCGAGGAGCGTCCGGACCTCGATCAGATCTACATGGACGCCGTGCAGTTGCTGACCGGCCGCGGCGGATGGCCGTTGACGGTCTTTTTGACGCCGGAGACCCGGCCGTTTTACGGCGGCACCTACTTTCCGCCGGAGGATCGCCAGGGGATGCCGGGCTTTGCACGCGTTCTCGCCGCGATCACCAACGCTTATCACAACAAACCCGACGACATCCGCAGCAATGTCGAGCGGCTCGCGAAAGCGCTCACCGCGATGGCCGTGCCGGAGGGTGGCGGCGCGATCAAGCCGGGTCTGATGATCGAGGCGGCGCGGGCGTTGACGCAGCATTACGACAGTGAACACGGCGGAATCGGCGGCGCGCCGAAATTTCCCAACACCTTCGTTTTTGCAATTTTCCTGCGCGCTTTCGCCCGCAGCCGCGCCGCCAACTATGCCGAGATGATTCGCCATACGCTGACCAAGATGGCCAGGGGCGGCATCTATGATCAGCTTGGCGGCGGCTTCCATCGCTACAGCGTCGATGATCATTGGCTCGTGCCGCACTTCGAAAAGATGCTCTACGACAACGCGCTGCTGGGGCGGCTTTATCTGGACGCCGCGCGAGCGCTTGACGAGCCGGCATTCGCGCAGGTCGCGCGCGAGACGCTCGACTATGTGATCCGCGAGATGACCAGCCCAGAGGGCGGCTTCTATGCGAGTCAAGACGCCGATAGCGAGGGTGAAGAGGGCAAATTCTTCGTCTGGACGCCGGCGGAATTTCACGCCGTGCTGGGCGAGGAGCTGGCGACGATCGCCGCGCGCTACTTCGACGTCACCGCCGAGGGCAACTTCGAGTCGAGTAACATTCTGCATCGCACGATCGATGTCTCATCAGCGGCAAAGATGTTTCGAATGGACGAAGCCACGATGACTGCGAAGCTTGCCGCGGCGCGGGAAAAACTATTTGCCGCGCGCGAGCAGCGCGTTCATCCGGGGCGCGACGACAAGATTCTCGCGGCCTGGAACGGCATGATGATCAGCGCGTTGGCGCAGGGCTATCGCGCACTCGGCGAGCAGCGCTATCTGGTGGCGGCGCAGCGTGCAGCGGACTTCGCGATGAGCCGCCTCTGGGATGGCCACGCGCTGCGACGCTCCTGCACGGACGGCGTCGCGCGCTTCAACGCCTACCTCGAAGATTATGCGCTGCTCACCGGCGCGATGATTGATACTTATGAGGCCTCGCTCGACCCGCGCTATCTCGCTCACGCGCAGACTCTGGCCGCGGTGATGCTCGAGCGTTTCGAGGATCGCGAGGCGGGCGGATTCTTCTTTACCTCGGACGATCATGAACGGCTGATCGCGCGCTCCAAGCAGGCGTTTGACGGCTCGACGCCATCGGGGAACAGCGCCGCCGTGATGGCGTTGCTGCGTTTGCACGCCTATACCGGCGACGAGCGCTACATGAAAGCCGCCGACCTGACGCTCTGCCTGTTTGCGCCGATGATGGAGAAGCAACCATTTGCCTTCGCGCACATGCTCGAAGCGGTGGACCTTTATGAGAACGGCCCCACCGAAATAGCTTTGGTCGGCGATCGCGCTTCGCCCGAATTCGCTGGCTGGCTCAAGGCGCTCGGCAAAATCCACGTCCCGGATCTCGCGCTCTACGCGATCGCGCCCGACGCGACTGACGCTGCGATGGTGCCCGAAGCGCTGCGCGGCAAGCGCCAGATCGAAGGGCGGCTCACGGCCTACCTATGCCGCAATCACGCCTGCTCGGCGCCGATGACCAAGCTCGAAGAGTTGCTGCAGGCGCTGCGCGACCAGGGAAAGTCCTAGGCGAAGCGTCAGGCCGGGCTGACCCCCCGAGCCTCCGCCACTCCTGGGAGCTGCGTTAGAGAATCAATGGACAGCCGGCTTGACGAGGTCTCTCAGCGGCGAGGGCGGGCGCATCGCTTCGCCCCGATCATTGTGAATCGCGCAACGCCGCGGCGCGAAGATTCGATCAAGAGGGATTCGATCAAGGTTGTTGCCTTCAACGCGCGCGGCGGCGCCCGGCTCGACGGCATTATCAAGTGTTTGCAACGCGCTCCGCTGGCCGGCGCCGAGGTGATTCTGTTGTGCGAGGCCGACTGGCGCCATCGTCGATCGGCATGGCGGGAATTCGCGGCCGAGCTCGCTGCCGCCCTCAAGATGAGTCTCGCGTTCCTCCCGCAGTTCGGCGTGAAGAGAGCCGACGGCGAACCGACCGCCTTGAAGGGCAATGCCATTCTCTGCAGCCAGCCCCTCGAGGAGGTCCGCGCAGCGCCAATTCCCAACCGCTTTCTCCATCCGCGGCTCACGCGGATGGCTGGTGGACCGGCGGGAGTTATTGCCCGCGCGAGCTTCAACGGCCGTCCCATCACGCTGGGCGTGGTCCATCTCAACAGCCGGTGGGATCCCCCGGGCCGCGAATGGCAGATGCGTGAATATCTCGCGCAGATTCCCGATGGAGGTCCGGCAATCATCGGCGGCGACCTGAATACAACGACGATCGCGCTTCATAATGCGCGCGCCGTCGGCGCCGGCATGCTCAAGCTTTTGCGCGAGCCGCGCCGGCTATCCGATCCGCGCCGATGGGAAACGCTCTTCGCCCGCCTCGCGCAGGCTGAATTTGAGGTCGATGGCGCGAACGCGCGTGACAAGCGGACTTTCACCTTCTTTCGGGCGATCCCCCGATGGCTCCGGCCGAATCTGGACTGGATCGCGGTGCGCGGACTCGCGCCGCTGCCGCACTCCGCGCGTGCGGTCGCGGCAAGCGCGTCATTTCTCCGCCGCCGCGTCTCCGATCACGACTTTATCATGTGCGAGGTCGCGCTAGTCTCGCCGCAGTTTCGTAAGCTCTCTCTTGCGGAGTAACCGCATATTACTAGCTGGAGATTATTTCCGCAGCTCTCACGCTATGCCTGTCGCGATCGCGCGGCCAAGCCGATTCGGTTATATGGAGAACTAAGTGCAGCGAAGATCAGAAGGATATTTCGGCGGTTCTGCTAAATTGAGGCAATGCCAACGACGCGAATGTCAGGAATCCGAAGATTGCAAGGACTTAGGAATATTTCCTGGCTCACCTCGCGCCGGCTGAACCGCCTTGCCGATGCGCTCGTGCTGACCCGGGTAAAGAGCCGCGGGATCATTTTCGATAGGAAGAAGTCGCCCGAATCTGCCTACATCTTGCTCTCGGGAATCGCACGCATCACTTGCCGCAATCGCAAGGGCGATCGCACGCTGGTCATCATGGTTGCGCCGGGCATGATCCCGGGGGTTCCGCCCGCGGCCGCCGGGATCAGATATAACTTCCGTTGCGAAGCAGTGACTGACTGTCAGATTGGCGCCGTCACTTTGGCGCTCTTCGTCGAGATCGCTCTAGGCATTGCCTCTGCGGACTTCAAACACATGGCCGCCAGTTACTCGGGACGGTGGGATTTGGTGCAGTTGCGCTGCGCGAATTTCATGAGCTGCACGCTCGAGGAGCGCGTGGCGCTGATCCTCCTGGAACTCAGCGACAATTTCGGCGTTACCGACGGCCGGGGCGTGCGCCTGACGGTGCCCGCGACGCATCAAAATCTGGCCGAACTGGTGGGCGCTTCACGGCCGCGGGTCACCGAGTATCTCAGCAGCTTTGAGCGCGAACGTCTGATCGTTCGCGACGGCCGCCAGTTCATCGTGCGACGCGACCGCCTCGAGCGTTTTCTCGCGCAGCGCCATACGGCCAACGGCGACGAGTCCGATTCCGGCACGCACTAGACTCGGCGGCGAACTTCGTCATACGGCAGGCGGGACGCTACACGACGAAATCCGCCAGCACCTCAAAGCCGGGTCGCAGGTGCTCACTGGGAATAGGTCGCGCGTATTCCGTAGGTATTAAGTGGTCGCTCTCAAGTTGCTTGATAGGGCGGCGGTTGGAATGCGGGTGGAGCGGCGATAAGATCGAGGGCAGCATGAATCACCGCCCGCTGAAAGCCATCGACCTCCTGCGCCATGAGCTCAAGGCGCTGCGCTTCATCCTCGACAACTATCACGCTGGCAGGCTCGACTCCGCGGCGCTGCCGCCGCGCGAAGACTTCCAGTCGGCGCAGGGACGGACGCTCTACGAACTCATCTTGCGCGCACCCAGCCGCGCTGCCGCCGAAAGCCAAATCGAGGCGCTCGAACTCGAAGACGTTGACGCGGATTCTTTCCTGCATCTGAGCGGCGAGCATTACTACACCTATCCGGCCCTTGTGCGCGAGCGCGCCGCCGCGATTCGCCGCGGCGAGCTGAAGGTCGAAGCGGCGTGAACGCGCTCGATTGCGCGGAGCTGAATTTCCTGGTGGACGCCCAAGGGGCGATCATCGCGTTTCAGGAAAAGGATCAATCGTGGGCCGGCGCGCTCGCCTTTTCCAGCGAGGAAGCCGCCCGCCGTTTTCTCGCCGCGAGCCGTCTCGAAGTGGCCGAGGTCGCGGCGATCGCCCTGGACGATCGTGCGAGCATCGCCGGGTTGATCGCCGCGCTGAAAAAGCGGCCAATTCGCTACCTGCTGCTGGACCTCGATTACGCGAGCGGCGCCTGCCGCCAGGTCGATTTCGCCGGCGGCGGCTTCGGCGCCGTCACGCCGCGCCAGTTCACCGCGCATCGTCAGCATAGCTAGCGACGTTAAGTGACAGCCCCCGGCACCGGCCAAGACCCAGAGAAGGAACCGGAGATCGCCGCGAAATCGGCGGGCGCTGCGGAGTTTAATTTCGCCGCGATCGAACGGGCGCGGGAGCGGCTGCGGGGAATTCTCACGCCAACGCCACTGGCGCGCAGCGCGACGTTCGACCGCCTGCTCGACGCCAAGGTCTATCTCAAGCCGGAGAACCTGCAGAAAACCGGCTCGTTCAAAATCCGCGGCGCTTATAACCGGATCGTCACACTCGACCCTCAGGATACTGCGCGCGGGCTGATTACAGCGTCGGCAGGCAACCACGGTCAGGCGATCGCCTATGCGGCGACCCGCGCCGGCGCGCGCGCCACGATCGTGATGCCCCAGAGCGCGGCGATCGCGAAGATCGACGCGACCCGCGGATACGGCCAACAAGTCATGCTGGCCGGCGCCGACTATCAGGCGGCGCGCGAGGCGGCCGCAGCGCTCCGCGCGAGCACCGGTGCAACCTTTATCGATGCGTACGACGACGCCGAGGTGATCGCAGGTCAGGGCACGATCGGTCTTGAGATCGCTGACGAGGTAACTCCCGACGTCGTGATGGTGCCCGTCGGCGGCGGCGGCCTGATCGCGGGAATCGTCGCCGCGCTCGCCGTGCGCGCTCCGCAAACCGAGGTGATCGGAGTCGAGGCTTCGGGGTCGCCGCAGCTCAGCGCGAGTCTCGCTGCAGGCGCGGCCGCGTCGATCGGGCGGCAGGTCGATACCATCGCCGACGGTCTCGCGACCGGCCGGATCGGCAAACTGCCCTTCGCACTCATTCGCGAACGCGTTGCGCAGGTCGTCGCGGTCGATGATTTTGAGATCGGCGAAGCCGTGCTGCTTCTGCTCGAAAGGCTCAAGCTCCTCACCGAGGGCGCCGGCGCCGCGGCGCTGGCGGGCGCGCTCAAGCTCGGGCGCGAATTACGCGGCAAGTGCGTCGTCATCGTCCTGAGCGGCGGCAATATCGACATTAATCTGCTCGATCGCATCATCGGCTACGGCCTCGTCAAGGCGGGCCGCCGCGCATGGCTCCAGATCGATCTGCACGATCGCCCGGGCGAGCTGCAGAAGCTGCTGGCGCTGATCGGCGAGAGCGGCGCCAACGTGCGGGCTGTCGAGCACGATCGCGACCATTCTGATATCGCGATCGGCGGGGCGCGCGTCGTCCTCGAACTCGAGACGCGCGGCCCCGACCATCTCCGCGACGTCGGTCAACGGCTCGCCGATCATGGCTACCAAGTTGCGGCCAGGTGATAATTCAAGCGGCAGCTAAGTAAACATGGCGCCGAAACCTTTGGGTTTCACCATTTTGCCCGCCGGACGCATCGCGTGCGCTAGCTTGGCCAGCGCCTTGCGGAAATCCTCGAGCTCGTTCGCCTGCTTGCGCTCGAAACGCGTCTGATCGCCCCCCGACCGCGCGAATTCGTCCCGCGCAAGCCGCCGCCGCGCGTAGAAGGTTTCGAACACCTCGCGGACCGCGTGATACATCTTAAGCAGCGGCACGAACGAGCCGTGGCAATGCGGACAGTGGAACACCACGCCCGCCTTGAAGTGCCGATAGGGCACGATGAAATCCCGCCCGCAATCCTTGCAAATGACCGGTAATTCCCAGCGCACCGGATCGAACTCGTCGTGCGATGGGCTCGGCGGTGCAGTGGTTTCGATTGCCGCTTCCGGAACCGTCGCCGAAGCCTCGGGGTGAGCAACCTTATCCTCAGACTCCAAAGTCATCCTGTGTGATCACCTCGCATAGTCCGAAAATGGCCGCCGCCCGTATCTGGACTGCAATGAGCGTATCGAAAATGAAACGATCGCGCTTGAGCTCTGTATCGTATCCTGTCCCGCCGTCGCAAAGGCCACGGGGAAATCGCCTCCGCGCCAAGCTTTACAATATTTCCAATTTGTCTGATTCTAGGCTTTAGTGAGCTTTACTCGCTCGATTTTCCATAAATTGGCAGAACTACGACGCTCGGGTTCGCTGGATGCCGACTGCGCCGCCCGAGCCGCAACTATTCGAACCTCTTGGCACGGCTGTTGAGTAAGAGCTCAGTGGCGAGGGTTTCACGATCACAAATGGATAGTGCAGTTTCGCGGGAACTCGTGAACGAAGCTTCACCGGAGACAAATGAATAACGAAGACCGCTTCATGCCTGAACTTGGGGTTCGGATATTCCTGGTCGAAGACAACTCCGAGCATTCATTCATCGCGCTTACCGTTATCAAGCAGTTGCTCGGCGAGGCCAGCGAGGTGATCGTCGCGGAAACCGCCGACGAGGCGGTCGGCCTGATCGCGCAATTTACCGAGCACGACCGCCCCGATCTGATTCTGGTGGATTTGCGCCTGCCGAAAAACGGCGGCTTCGCCGTGCTGGCCGCAACGCGCTCGAACGAGGCCTGTGCCGGGGTGCCGGCCTTCGTGATAACCAGTTCGCTCTACGATCACGACATCGCGCAGAGTTACCAGATGGGGGCGGCGGCGGTGCTGTGCAAACCGCTTTCCCGCGCGAGCCTACGCGAGGAGTTGGTCCGAATCGGCAAGTTGGCGCCGGGTGAGACGCCCGCGCGCGTCGCCGCCACGCACTGAGCACAATGGCAGCGCGTCAGTAGCTAAAGCTTCGGCCAGTGATCATTCCACGGGCGCGCGAGCTCGAAGGCATGGGTCGCCTGTGGCACCAGATCATCCCGATGGCGCTCCGCGCCGAGCGGTAGACGCGCCAGCGGCAGGCCGGCCGGCGAGTGGTCCGCGTCGCCGCGCCCGCGGCGCTCGTCCAGCCTCCGCGCCTCGGCCAGCGCCTCGTCGAAACGGGTCGCACAGAAGGCGTTGAGACGCGGATTGAGCTGCTCGATGCGCGCGATCGTCGCCGTCATCAATTCGCTCGGCTTGAGCTCGCGCCGCCGGATCATCGCAGCTAGCTCGAACGCGGAACGCCAATGCAGATCGTCCATGTTTACTCCAACTGCAATGAACGCCAAATCTCTTCTTACTCCACGTCCGCGATGCTCAAAAGGAAAACCGCATTGACGCGGCGCTTGGTGATTGCGAGGGCAGCGCGATTGATGCCATAAAAATCGGATGCTGAGAGAGTCGAAACAGGGGCTGGTGGGAAAAGGGTTGGGCCCACGCAAGCGGCTGCTGGCCGGCGTCGGTCTGGCTGCATTTTTAGCAGCGTCAACCTTCGGCAACCCGCAATCGTTTGCCGCGCAGACGGATCAAACCGGGAGCGCTTCAATGAGTACAGCATCTTCGGGCGACCAAACCGCGACGATGGATACCGACACCAAGTCGAACGCCTTTCGCGAAGTCCTCAAGCAGATGAGCGCCGGACAAAAGCCCGAGCCCAGGCTCTGGAGCACGTTCGTCGCCGCGCAGAATGACGGTCTCAAGACCGGACCGAAAATCGGCGACAGGGTTCCCGATTTCAGCCTACCCGATCAGCATGGCGCGGCGCGGTCGATGCACGACCTGATGGGTCCGAAAGGGCTTCTGCTGGTTTTTTTGCGCAGCGCCGATTGGTGACCCTACTGCCGCTCGCAGCTCGTCGAGCTGCAGGAATCATCGGCGGCCCTCAAGCGTAACGGGATCAACGTCGCGTCGATCACCTACGACTCGCAAGACGTGCTGAGCCGCTTCACCAGCGCCTACCAGATCAGCTATCCGATGCTCTCCGACAAGGGCAGCACGGTAATCCGCAAATTCGGCATTCTCAACATCAACGTGCCGCCGGACGTCACACGCTTTTACGGCATCCCGTTTCCGGGTCAGTATCTGATCGCGCCCGACGGCACAGTGAAAGACAAGCTCTTTCTACCTGACTATCAGGAGCGTCCGACCGCATCGGAGATTCTACTCACGGACTTCGGCGTCGGCAGTAACTCAGTCACGCTCCATGCAGAGGATGTCACCGCGAAAGTCACAGTCTCGGACGCCAAGAGCTACAGCGGACATCAACTCGGCGTCAGCGCAGCTTTCGACGTCGGACCCGGATGGCATATCTACGGCGCGCCGCTGCCGCCTGAATATACTGTGACCAAAGTGACCTTTGGCGGCGACCTGGTGCAGAATCAGTCGCTCAAATTTCCGCCCCCAATGATGCGCAAGTTCGAGGCCTTGGGGCAGACCTTTCCGGTCTATGAGGGCAAGTTTACTGCGGTCGGAAATATACTACTGAAGCAGCAGCTTAAGCCGGGTGATTATAAACTGGCCGGCACCCTCGAATTTCAGGAGTGCAACGACAATGAGTGCAAGATTCCGCAGTCGGTGACCTTCGAGATTCCCCTGAAAATCGCGCCGTTGGCGCCCGCCGCGCCGAAGGCTTAGCCGCTGAGAAGCGCGGCGACGCGCTGGATCAGTCTCCATCGCTTGATCAGAAGCAATTCGCGCGCAGATTGTGAGCCTGCGAGAAGTTCGGTCAAAACTGATCATATCCACTCTATTGGTTTTATTCTTCTGCACGGCGCCGCGGGCGCAAGACCTGCCGCCTGCTCCCCTCTCATCCTACAACTGGGCAGCAAGCGCGTCGCCCAATTTGGCCAACCATCCGCCGGCGACAACTGCGATTCGCTCCTTTATGGTGAAAGTGAACGGCGATGACCGCGGAGGCGATTCGGACGTCTGCGAATTTCGCTTCGCTGACCTGCGCCACAGTGGCAATCTTACCCTGATTGTAACGCTCAATGGTGGCGCCCGCGGTGGATGTGGGACCGCGTACATCGTCGACCGCAAGCTGTCAGGGTTCGAAGCGCGCCAGAGCCCTTCTAGCGGCAGCGACGCGGACGAGCTCGACGACGTTATTCAAAACGTCGCGGGCGACGGTCAGCTTTACCTGGTCTTCGACGATCAGTTGACTGATTATCAAGGCGCGTTTTGCAGTTCGAGCTGGCCGGTAATCTACGATTGGGATGGCAGTAACTACACGAACCTCAGCGGCCAGCCAAAGTTCAGACCGTTCTACGAGCGGCAGATCAAGTCGCTGCAGCAAGTCGAACAGGAGGGCTATCGGAATAATCCACTATTCGATCCTATCTGCGAGCGAGCCGACATTCAGAAAATTCAGCGTTTCCTCGGGGCTCCGCCGGATACCGGAATAGCCGACGCCATCAAATGGGCCGACAGCCGTGAGTTCTACAAGCGTGCGTTCGCGGCCGGCGTCCTGGCGGATATCGGTACCCCGGAAGCCATCGGCTACCTGCATACACTGGCGAATGATAGCGATCCGCGGGTAGTGGTCTCGGCGCAAGAAGATCTACAGTTGATCGCGCGAAACGGTCGGCCAACGCCGGCCTTGACCTTAGACTACATCGAGGATGAGCAGCGGCTACAGATGCCCTGGTGGCTGGTGCGGCCGCCACCCGGGAATATCCACGCGCCAGATCAAAAATGGTGGGCGCGCGACGGATATCCGTCGAAGGCGCTGTGCGACGCGGAACTCGACAACGCCGGGGATTACGCCAAATGCATTCCCGCGCCGGCCTTTTGATAAAGGCCGGCAACCCGCCGCCAGTTGACACCCTGCACCCTCATTTACCGTAACAATGTCCATCGGCCGGCATCCATAAGTCCAACAGTTGAACAGTAAGACTGGGCCACTGAGACAGTCAAGTGTCGCGCGGTGGGCGAGGAAGGCCGTGTTCGCTCAGTGCTTTAGCTTTTTGACTTCTTCGGTCATCTCCGGAACCGCCTTGAAGAGATCGGCGACCAGGCCGAAGTCGGCGACGCTGAAGATCGGCGCTTTCTCATCCTTGTTGATCGCGACGATCGTCTTGGAGTCCTTCATGCCGGCGAGATGCTGGATCGCGCCGGAAATCCCGGCCGCCACGTAGAGCTCCCGCGCGACGACCTTGCCGGTTTGCCCGACCTGTAGGTCATTGGGCACGAAGACAGCATCGACGACGACGCGGCTCGACGACCGGCGAACGACGCGGCCGGAAGATAGTCCGACGTTTAGGGTCAGGTATTAATCTGAATTGTTCGTTGTGATCGAATAAATTGTTCCATCAAAACGAACGCCTTACAAGTGAGAGCGGAAAAATCCTGCTCCAAGGAGAGTTTCTAATGCAGACACTATTCGGTCACATATTGACTTCGAACGGGAAGAACTTGGTGACCGCCGTCAACGGCGGCGGTCTTGGCACAAACAATGCTGTGGCGTTAAACACAAACCGGACTATTGCCAGCACTTGGGAAACCTTCACACTTGTTTTGCAGGGGGGATCGCCACCCATCGGCCCGGGGATGAAGTTTGCCCTCAAGACATTGACCGGCAACTATGTAACTGCGGTAAGCGGGGGCGGCGTTGGCGGTCCCAATGATATAACGTGCCCGGTCCACACAGACCAGACTATTGCCGACGCCGGCGCTTGGGAACTCTTTACTTTGCTTGTGAATGACAGTGTCAATCCATCCACAGTGCAAATAATGCCATTCACCACAAATCCAACAAACGGTGCCGGTCCGAATCCAGCAAACCGTCTTTTTTGGGTAAGTCTAAAGGACTTCACTACAAGGTCCGGTCTGCTATTCTGGCTCGGACAGGCCGGCGCTTTGGCATTGGGCTATGTGCGCTGGTTCAACTCTTCGCTATAAGCCCTCTGAAGTTCGGGAAGGCTTACGGGAGAGAACCAGTAGAAGAATCGAGTGTAATAGGGTTTCTTAGAACCGCTGCGATATCGGGCCATGCCATAAATGGCAACGCGCCTAGCTCCACCAAAGACACTATCCATATCGTCTTTAGTCCAATTGACCATCACGCGAATAGGCTCATAGTCTTCGCCCACACCGACAATTGGCCTGCGAATCGTTCTGGGGCTGCCAAGGAGCGCGCGCCATTGTGGTTCCCGAATATCCGCCAGACAATCGCATTTATCGCTTTCCCCTACTATTTCGAGCAACTCCGCTGGGCTACTGCCCAAATTGCGCAGCGTAATTTCCACGACGGAAACTGGCTCTTGGATATGGTAGAGCGGATGCATCAAGGCCAACGGGGTTATCTTTGTCACCATCAAGTATGGCCGGTTGATGTGAAGAGTCCAAGCGGGCTGCTTCGGCGGCCTTTTCACTCGTGACCAAGCTCTTATCGAGAGCGTCGGCCTGCCGGTTGATCGCGCGCCACTGCCGGTGCGAAGTGAGCCACAATCCACCGGTGAATCCCAGCAAAGCGAGGGCGGACAATACTTGGAACCAGATAGGCGGGCTCTCAGAGACTGGATAATAGTTGTAATTGTAGGTGTTGCCGTTAGCTTCGGTGGCGGATGGGGAGCTACTTGGCTCGTGGGCGAGGATCGATACTTCGCCGCTGGAGCCCTGTTCTTGGTTTCTATCGGTATCGGATTTGTATGCTTCGTATGGGCGTGGTGAGAACATGCTAAAAACGAACGCAACTACGATTGCCGCAAATGGCAACCACCATATTCCTGGTCGGCGTATCATGTTGCTAAGTGGTCGTTCGTGCCGCTTCCCGCTCCTTCTTACGCCGTCGTGCGAACCGCGCTTTCTGGCTTCGGAAGTGGGGACTGGTTTTCAGTTCGTAGTCCTTATACGTGTAGCAATAGAAGAAGATGATCTTCTTTTTGGCTTCGCCGATTTTAGACATGGCGTCTTGCCCTCGGAACCAAGTGCAACGTCAACTGTGTTGGTTTTCTGGAATGATGCAGGAGCGTCCGCCAGTTCGGGCGCTTCAGCATCCTGCTACGGCTTCGCCGAAAATGTCGGGATTCTTTCGGTTGTTATAACGATACTGAAACTCCGCAAGATAGAGCGGCAGATACTTCTTGCTGACATTGTGGTAGGTGCCGACGATCCCGCGCTTCAGGAGCGACCAGAAGCCCTCAATCGAGTTTGTGTGCACCTTGCCGCGCACGTATTCACCGGCGCTATGGCTAACTGTCTCGTGCGGGAAGCCGAGCGCATCCAAGTAGGCATAGCCCTTGTTCTCATCCGTCGCGACCAGATCGACGTTACCGCTGACGGTCTTACGGACGAATTTGTTCAGCGTCGTAGCGTCCGCGTTCTCGATCACTTGGCAGACCACATTGCCCTTGCGAGCAATCGCGCCGATGACCGTGGTTTTTCCGCTTGGCCCAGTAATGTGCTGCTTCTTGTCCCAGTGGCGATTCTTGTCCTTGCCGCCCAGGCCGGTTTCGTCAATTTCCACGATCCCCATCAGTTGCTTGAATTGATCATCGCGCATACCGGCGCGGAGCCGATGGCAGAGAAACCATGCCGTCGGATAGGACGATCCGATCTGCCGTTGAATCTGCATGGCACTGACGCCTTTCTTGGAGTTGAGCATCTGCCAGAGCACTTCAAACCAAGTCTTGAGCGGGTAGTTTGTGTTCTCGAAAACCGTGCCGACCAGAACCGAAAACCGATAGGGATGGCCGTGGTTTCGGCACTGCCAATGGAAGGGCCGCACCTTGGATGCATAGACCTTTTCATTTCCGCAGCGCACACATTTGACCTTCCCGTCGGGCCAGCGCCGATCCATCAGGAATTGCTTGTAAGCGTCGCTCGTCGGGAAGGTTTCCATCAACTGCCGTAGGGTCATCATGGAAACAAGATTAGCAGCAATGGAATCTGTAGTCAAGTCCTTTAGACTTACCGTTTTAAAATGGTCGCTGAGATCTTTGTGCGGATTACGCGGATTAACCTGAGCGAGACGAAAATGGCAACAATGCCAACAAGGATGGTCATCGGTTATGGGTTATGGGTTTCTGGCGCAACAAGGGGAGTGTTCGATTGAGGATAGCGACACGCCGCGCTCTGCGGTGGTCGTGCAGACCGTAAGCATACGAATAGACGACCGCATTGGCCTTCCATTGAAACTGGACGATAGCCACAAGGCGCGGGGCAGGGAAGGAGTTATTTCGCATAAGTGAGAGATGTGTAAAGCTGCAAAACTTACTTTTATCCGCCCGCGCCGTGCCTAATGCGGTGATGCTGCAGGATGGTCCGCGCAGGTCGATTTTATCGGCGCGACGGCGCATCCGATGACAGTGCGCGTCGCATGCCGAGTGGCGGTCGCTCGGCTGACGCTCGTGCCTGTGTTCGCCCGGCTACGGCAGGATGGCGAAGGCGCGTGCAGGAAAGCCCAGACCCCCGCGCGGCTTCGGCCAGGTCACGACGATAATCGCACCGGTCGCCGGCACTTGATCGAGGTTGGCCATTACTTCGATTTGCCAATGACCGTGAGTGAGCAGCCACTTCTCCGACGCGAGCTCGGGTGTCGCGTCGGTATCCATCGATTCATGTCCGTTCGCGACAATCCCACGATCCTCGTAGAGAAATTTGATCGCATCGAGCGACCACGCGGGGAAGGGTTGGCGCTTGAAGCGCGCCGGATTTTTATCCCAGTCGCGTGACATGTCGGTGCGCAGCGCTGCGAATGATCCTGCCGGCACCCGGCCATAGCGCTTCTCCCACACGGCGATATCGCCGACGGTCAAAGCGTGATTCGAGTCGTGCGTCAGCATCGGGGTCTCGTCAAATACCACCAGCGGCAGAATCATCTGCTTGAGCGGAATCTCGTCGAGCGTCCGGCCATTGGGATCGAAATGGGCGGGCGGATCGATATGCGTGCCGTACTGTCCCACCATCGAGTAGAAGTTGCTGCGAAAGCCGTCCTGCGCAATCGTGTAGGGCTGCCCGGACATCGGATCGGCCGCCGCGGCAAAGTTCGCCGGGCCAAAACCTTTCCACACCGGCGTCAACGGGCTGAAGGAATGCGTAAGATCGACGAACTGCTTCGACGCGATAATTCTGTAGGCATCGCTGAGCGATCCGCTCGGCCCCGCCGAACCCGACTCTGCGCTCGCAATTCTCCCGATTGTCATGGCCGCGACCAGAACCACAACCACGCTCGCGACCACCAGTTTGCTCACTTTGCTCATCTTGCTCATCTGTTGATGCCGCCGCCTTCGATTCCCCCGGGTCTTGCCGGCGCGCACTACAATTTCCCTTAGCCGATGGGGCCGCCGTCGATCGCGCGCTCTTAACTACTATCTTTTAAGGTTCAAGCTCGCCTGATATTGCGATGCGGCGGCGGTTAGCGTATTTAATGCCGGATCGGCGTTTGCGGCCGAACCGGAGAACACGGTGGAAACGTCCTCGCACGATATTTTGCTGATTGGCGGTGGAGGCGCCGGACTGCGCTCTGCGATCGCGATCGCGGAAGCGAATCCGCACGCCGATATCGCGATGGTCTCCAAAGTTTACCCGATGCGCAGCCATACGGTCTCGGCCGAGGGCGGCGCCGCCGGCGTCGCCGGCGACGACGACACGATTGACGAGCACTGCTACGACACCATCTCGGGCAGCGACTGGCTCGGCGATCAGGACGCGATCGAATACTTTTGCAACGAAATCCCCAAAGAACTCTTGCGCCTCGAGCACTGGGGCTGCCCCTGGAGCCGCGAGCCAAACGGCAAAATCGCCGTTCGGCCCTTCGGCGGCATGAAGAAGATGCGCACCTGGTTCGCCGCTGACAAGACCGGCTTCCATCTGCTCCACACGCTCTTCCAGACCTCGCTCAAGTACACCGCCATCACCCGTTACGACGAGCACTTCGCGACCATGCTCCTCGTCGATGACGGCAAGGCGCGTGGGGTGGTTGCGATCGAGCTGCGCACCGGCCGCGTCCGCGCGATCATGGCCAAAGCGGTGATCATCTGCACCGGCGGATGCGGTCGCGTTTTTCCCTTCAGCACCAACGCGAATATCTGCACGGGTGACGGCATGGCGCTGGCGTATCGCGCGGGCGCGCCCCTCAAAGACATGGAGATGGTGCAGTACCATCCGACCGGACTGCCTTTCACCGGCATCCTGATTACCGAGGCGGCGCGCGCCGAAGGCGGCTGGCTGCTCAACAAGGACAACTACCGCTTCCTGCAGGATTACGACCTCGGCAAACCGACGCCGACCCCGGTCTTCCGCAGCATGGAGTTGGGACCGCGCGATCGCGTGTCGCAAGCGATCATCGGCGAGATCGAGAAGGGCCGCGCCTTCCAGGGTCCCTATGGCGATTACGTGCATCTCGATCTGCGGCATCTGGGAGAACACAAGATCGAATCGCGTCTGCCGATGGTGCGCGAACTCTGCCTCAAGTACGAAAATCTCGATCCGGTCAAGGAACCGATTCGCGTCCGCCCAGTGCAGCACTACATGATGGGCGGCGTCCACACCGATATCGAGGGCGCTACACCGCTCAAGGGTCTCTACGCCGCGGGCGAGGCCGCCTGCGTCAGTATCAACGGCGCCAACCGACTGGGCTCGAACTCGCTGGGCGAGATTCTGGTCTTTGGCGCGCGTGCCGGACGCAATGCGGTCGAGTATGTAACCGGGGTGGGCGAGGGCAATCGCAATCATCTGCTGGCACAGGCCGCCGACGAGGAGCGTCGGCTCGAGGAGAGCCTGCTACGCCGCAACGGTGGCACCGAGCGCATCGCCACCATCCGCGAAGAGATGCAGAAGACCATGGAGAGCGGCTGCGGCATCTATCGCGAGCGCGCCGCGCTCGAAGCCTCGGCGCAGAAATTGCGCGAGTTGCAGGAGCGCGCGCGCAACCTCACGCTCGACGATCATACGCGCACCTTCAATACGCAACTGACGCAGGCGCTCGAACTCGGCTTCATGCTCGACGTCGCCGAGACCATCGTGCAGAGCGCGCTCCAGCGCGAGGAGTCGCGCGGCGCCCATCAGCGGCGCGACTTCCCCAAGCGCGACGATCAACGCTTTCTCGCCCACTCGGTCGTCCATCGCAACGCCGAGGGGCCGCCCCGCATCGAGTACCTGCCGGTGGTGATCACGCGCTGGCCGCCGGGCGAACGGATCTACGGAAGGGATCACTAGAACACTATGCAAAGCGAGGCCCTGCGAGCGGAGCCGAGCAAACGAATCTGCAAGGTGCGTTAGAAAACGCTAGGCAAAGCGAGGCCCTGCGAGCGGAGCCGAGCAAACGAGTCTGCGAGGTGCGTTAGAAACTTATGTCCGATACGATCATTCTCGAAGTCGCGCGCTTTCATCCCGAGCGCGACGCGGAACCCTCTTACGCGAGCTTTGAGGTTCCCCTGCGCGGCGATTGGATGGTGCTCGACGGCCTCAATTACATCAAGGATCAACTCGACGGCTCGCTCGCCTTCCGCTGGTCGTGCCGGATGGGGATCTGCGGCAGTTGCGGCATGATGGTCAACGGCGTGCCGAAGCTGACCTGCGAGACCCTGCTGACGGAGTTCGCCCCCGGTCCGGTGCGCATCGGCCCGCTCGATCATTTCCCGGTGATCAAAGACCTCGTGATCGAGATGGACGATTTCGTCGGCAAGCTACAGAAGGTGCGCCCCTGGATCGTGCGCAAAGACGATTTTCAGCCCCAGCGCGAATTTCTCCAGACTCCGGCGCAGCTCGACGCCTTCAAGCAATTCAGTCTTTGTATCAACTGCATGCTCTGCTATGCCGCCTGTCCGGTCTATGGTCTCGATCCGTCGTTCACCGGACCCGCGGCGCTCGCGCTGGCTGAGCGCTACAACCTCGATTCGCGCGACCAAGGCTCTGCCGAGCGCACCGACGTGCTCTCGCAGCATGACGGCATCTGGGATTGCACGGTCATCGGCGAGTGCTCGGTGGTCTGTCCCAAGCATGTCGATCCCTCGCTCGCGATTCAGCAATACAAAATCACGGCGACCGCCGATTGGTTCAGGACCTGGCTGATGCCCTGGGGAAACAAGTAACTGCGATGCCTCAATACAGCGCCTACCAGCCCAAGGCCTATCGGCCGCAGATGTCACCCTATTGGTACTTCGATCGCTGGCCCTACCTGCGTTTCATGGTGCGCGAAGCGAGTTGCATCTTCGTCGCCTACTTCGCGGTCGTGATGCTCTTGCAGATTCGCGCGATCGAGCACGGAACGGCCGCGTACGCGCATTTTCAAGCCTGGATGAGTTGTCCGGTCGTGATGATCCTCAACGCCATCGCGCTCGTCTTGATCATCTTTCACGCGGTGACCTGGTTCGCGCTGGTGCCGCGCGTCTTCGTCCGCCATCTGCTGGGCCCCGTGATGCCTGATCTTTTCGCGGCCGTCCCCAACTATGGCGCGTGGTTCGTCGCCTCACTCGTGGTTGCGCTCTTCGCTCTGAGGTTCATTTAGATGTCCGCGCACAGATCAAATCGCCCCCTCGCGTGGCTGCTCTTCGGCACCGGCGGCTTTCTGGTCGCGTTCTTTTTCCCCATCCACATTTTTTTGACCGGCTTCGCCGAGCCGCTCGGACTCGTACCTACTCCCAGCCGCGCGAGTATGTTGACCCTGCTCGAGCATCCACTCACCCGCATCTACCTCGCGATACTCCTGATCTTCGCCTTCTGGCACGCCGCTTATCGGCTGCGCGACACCATCTGCGATGCCCTCGACGTGCGCCGGCTCGACACCGTGGTCGTCTCGCTCTGCTATGCCGGCGCTATGCTCGGCACCATCGCTACGATGGTGCTGCTCGTTTGCGTGCCGTAAGGAAAATTTCGCAGCCGCGGGCACCCGCGCCGGGTAGCCCTCGACAAGGAGTAGGTGCATGAAGTTCGGACTGCTCTACATTCCTGATTACTCGCCCGAGCGCTACAAATCCGCCAGCCATTACTACGGCGAGATGATCGAGCAGATTCAGTGCGAGGAGGAATTAGGCTTCGACGGGGTCTTCTTCGCTGAGCACTATGTCGGCGGCTATGCGTTTCCGTCGCCGCCGGTATTTGCCGCAGCCGTCGCCCAGCGCACCAAACGTATCCGCCTCGGCACCGGCGTGACGCTGCTGCCACTGAGTAATCCGATTCGCACCGCAGAAGAATACGCGATGCTCGATGTCCTCAGCGACGGCCGGCTTGATCTGGGAATCGGACGCGGCGTGCTCAAGGCCGAATACGAACTGTTCGATATCGACGAGAACGAAAGCCACGGTCGCTATCACGAATCCGTCGAAATCATCCTGCAGGCTTGGACGCAAGAACGCGTCACCTACGACGGCAAGTACTACAAGGTCAATGATGTACTCGCGCTGCCCAAGCCGGTCCAGCAGCCCCATCCGCCCATCTGGAGCGCCTGCGCGGTCACGCCCGAAAGTTTTACCTTCGCCGGCCACAAGGGCTTCAATCCGATGATCGTGCCCTTCGCCTATCCGAAGCACGAGGACCTGCAAGGCAAGCTCAAATACTATTGGTCTGCGCTCGCCGAAGCCGGGCACGATCCCAAAACGCGCGAGGTTCTCGGCGTCTATCATCTCTACGCCGCGGATTCCGACGAGGAGGGGCTCGCGCTCGGTGGCAATCATTTCATGAAGTATTGGCAGTTTTTCAGCGCGCTCGATCGGGACGAATTCAAAGGGGCCGATTATAAAGAGTACAAGGGCGGCCTCTCCAAACTCTTCGGCAATGCCACCTATGAAGATCTGGATAAAGGCGACTGCGTGATGTTCGGCACGCCGGAGCGGATTACTCAGCGGCTGCGGCGCGCCGAAAAAAGTTTCGGACTGACCTATCCGATTTTCGAAGTCAACTTCGGCGGCTTTCCCCACAAGGAAACCCTTCGCTCGCTCGAAAAATTCGCCAAGTACGTAATGCCTCAGTTCAAATAGGCGAGACTCAGTTCAGGTAGTATAGACTCATACCGTAATCCTTGGCCACCGAAGGAGCTGTTTGGTGTCATTCTGAGCTGAGTCTGGCGAGGGCGAAGAATCCCGGTCATTTCCTGCCGTTTAGCTGAGTCATCTGCGGCGTTAACGCGCCGCCAATTGCCTCCCCGCGATCACCTCCTGAATGTCGCCAGCGATCTTGGCCGGGTTGGTGTCCGACGCCAGATATTGGATCATCAGATGACCATCGGGACCCACCAGAAAGAACTCGAGCACATGATCGATCGTGCCATCGGCCTCGCGTACGCGATGCAAATTGAAGTGCGCCATCACACGATCGACCGCGGCCGGCGGCCCAGTCAAAAAGAGCCAGCCTTGACGGTCGGCGCCCTGTTCCTTGGCATAAGCGTGCAGTGCGGCGGCGCTGTCGTGTTCGGGATCTACAGTAACTGAGACGAACCAGGCTTTGGTCCCAAGGACCGGACCAAGTTGATCGGCGATCGCTTTCATCCGCGCGGTCAGCACCAGACACGGGCCCGGACAAGTCGTATAGATAAAATCGAAGAATACCGGCTTGCCTTTGAGCGCGGCCAGCGAAACCGGGCGGTTATTCTGGTCGGTCAACACGATATCAGGCAGACAATCGGCGCTGCGCCCGGAGAATGCCGGAAGATTCTCAACGTTACTGTTACAACCGAAATTGACTACAGACAAAAGTATCAGAAGCGCAACTACGAAGACGCCGAGCAGAATCTCTCGCGACGCGCATAACTTCATATAGACATTCGCCTTAACTCGAGCGAAACGAATTGATTAACTTGAACCCGCTGAACTAATGCGCTGGAGGAGTGTTCGCCAGCAGTGCGGTTATACCGATAACGCCCAACAACAAAATCGATTCCACTGCAACGTTGCGCAGTAGTGCGCGGCGCGCACCGGATGCCGCCAGCTGTGGGATGAGCACAAAGCGGTTATACGCTCCCATCAAAAGTACAATCGACGCCGCGCCGAGTTTGAACAATAGCACGCGTCCGTACGCCGCATAAATCAACAGTGCCGGATTGCCCATCAACGCGTGGTAGGCCGTATAGACGCCGCTGACGATCAATGTGGCAACGGTCCATTCGGCCAGCCGCGAGACCCATGGCGCAGTGGCGTTAACCCAAACGTCGGAAAGCCGCGCGCGTATCGCCCCCAGCCGCAGGCCGAGAATCGCGCCAATCCATACTGCCGCAGCCATCTGGTGAACGAAGTCGATCGCGACGGTCAGGCCACCGACATCGATGGCGTGACTCGTCAGGCTCTCGCAGAGCAGCAACGCCGCTGAGGTGAAGAGCAGGAGCAACGCCGCACGCGCTCGTGCGAACGGCAGCCACGCGAGGACCCCGAGCAGAATCACGAGCGGCAGGCGCCATTTCCAGACCGCGCCGGCGTGCGTCTGGCGCAACACCTGCAACACAAAGGGCAGGGCGCCCCACCAATCTGTCCCGGCCATCCCGGCGGCGACCTTGACGAACAGCAGCGGCGAAAACAGGATCGCCGTCAATCCGAGTATGCGCCAGAGGCCAATCAGGCTGGCGAGTAAGCGATCGCGCTCGCCGCCGGCGTCGTCGGCAAGACTGAGGGCGAAAACCGCCGTGCCGAAAATCACGAGCTGCGCCGTCAATACGGGCCACGCGAGGATTGCGCGCACCGGCTACGACCCACCCTCGCCGACCGTAAACTCATATGAACCATTCGTATGATGCGTGTCGATACAGACTACCGCCCACTCGACTTTGTAGTCGCCGGGCTTCAACACCGGTATTTTGGCGCGCAGCGTATAGCCATCGGGAGCAACCTCCGGCCCCCCCGTCACCTCATTCTTCCCGTCGGCGCCGAGCACCTGGAGTTGCGCAAACAGACGCTCAATCGGCGCGTCAAACTTGATCGAGACCACCGCGGGAGGCGCGTTTAGCGTGGCGCCGGCCGGCGGTGTCTCTTTTTCCGGGAATGAATGGGCCGCTGCAATCGTAGCCGTCATCGCGACCAACGCAATCAGCAAACTCGTCAAAGCCCTTCGTATCAGCACTTTCATTCGCCAAATCCCTTATTGATCGTCCAGTTGCCGATCGCCGGAAATAGCGAATCATAAAATATATCGAGCAAGCCGAGCACCGCCGCATGATTGCCGGCGCGGCTGGCGTGGTTAAGAGCGAATTGGGTCGCCACCGCGAGTTCGTAATGATAGTTAACGTAGGCGATGCCTGGCGTCGCAAGTAAGATTGGGAAAGTCTCGCCTGCCCGCCCTGTAATCAGTTGGTCGTAATTAATCTCATTGAACAAGAACATGTTTCTGAAAGGTCGCGGCAGACCTAGGTCTTTGACATTATTACTCAAATACGGGAGCGAGTACTCAATTACTGCGTCGGCAAACATATGATGGCTCGTATGGCCGCTCAACGCCGGCACATACCCGAAGTCGCTCTGGATGCCAAAAGGCCGGAGATACTTGATTACTGGCGAGTTGGGCAGATCGGCCAACGCCTTTTCCCAAAGCAGCACCGGTCCAAGACTGGGGTGATTCTCACTTTGTATATGTTGGTCGCCAACTGGTATCTGTAACTGGATTGCGCCCGACAGCAAAAACTCATGCTCAAGCGAATAGAAGAACGCATACTTGGCAAACACGGTCAGACCGCCGAATCCGTTGAGGCTCGGTCCATGATAAGGCGATACATAGCTCCATGAACTGCTCACCCCAGCGCTTACCCTCGGCATGAAATTCTGATCAATCCACAGTATTTTCTCAATCGATGAGGCAATCGAATAGGTATTCGCATCGCTGCTTCTGGCCCAGGTGGGCTGCAGAATATTCAGTTCATTCGCAGGCGTCGGGTCTTGGGTCACGATTGGCTCGATAAAGATGTAATCGCCCAATACACCGTGCGCGAAGGCGAGGCGCGGATAAACTCCGGCGCTGCAAGCTAGCAGCAGGATAACAGCGAATCTTCGCATACCGGCCTAACGCGTCGGACCCGCTTCACGATGGTTAGATGGCTGTATGGGCCCGAATGCTATGCCATTACAACCCGGCTTTACGCCGGCGCGTCGATCCGGCGGTTACCGGTGCTCTTGAGATCGGCCATGAGCTTGCGCGCCTGGTCTTCAACCACCGTCCCGTCAAAGAAATGCGGATTCATCCCGCAATGCAGCTTGACCGGATTGGTGAAGACGAAATCGCGGAAATCGGCCTCACTCATCAGCCCGTGCTCGACGCCTTCATACGCCTCGGTCGCGGCGTCGCGCATATCGAGCAAGTCGTAGTGACCGAGATCAGAGCCGTAGATCGCGTTGAGCCGCGCGCCGTGCGGATTCCGCTTGGCGTCAAAGGCCCACGCAGTAACGCGGTCGTCGCCCTCGCAGCCGAAAAAGAAATTGGGCACGAAGCGATCGTAGACGTCCTGCGCGGTTTCAATCCCGCAATGGCGCCATTCGTCCCACTCCGAGGGCTCACCGCCGCCCCCGCCTTCGAGTTCCGACAGGAAGAGCTCGCCGTCGAGGCGGCCCGCGGTGAAGCCGTCGCCATACTCGCGGCAGAGGCGGCGGAACATCTCGCGATCGATATTTTTTGGATTGACCTGGTCGAGCGCGCGCAGATTGCGTTTGTGCCAGCGCTCATACAGCGAACAGTAGAGACTGACCGCCCAGCCGACGCCGCCCTCCTTGAAGGCAAATTTCAGCGTCGGGAAACGCCGCGTCACGCCACCGAGAAACAGCGCCTTGCAGATGCCCTCGGCGGCCGCAGCGAAATGGCCGATCTGGTTGTACATGAAATTCGAGATCGAGGTCCGCATTCCCCAGTTGAGTCCGAACGAATGAAACGAGGGAGTGATCTTGAGCTCGACGCATTTCGCCCAGACCGGATCGTAATCGTATTCGCTGTCAAGGCAGAGGTTGTCCATCCAGGTGAGGTGTCGCGCCATGTGGGGCGCCTGTTGCGCCAGCGCCGGGATGGGACGTTTTACAAAGGCCGCCATCATCGCAACCTTGAGCCCGAGTGCGGCCATGTGCTCGAGCTCAGCGATCGCTTCCGCGGGGGTATGCATCGGGACACAGGCCGCGGGCGTGATACGATCGGCATACTCGCGAAAAATCTCGGCGTGATAATTGTTGAAGGCGCGGCAGACGACCTGGCGCAGCTCATCGTCCTCGATGTGCGGCGCGAACAGTCCCTGGCTGGGATTGAGGATGGTGAAGTCGAGGCCCATCTCGTCGAGCCGCTGATACATCAGTCGGGGTAAGGCCGCGGTGGCGCGGTCGTAGGTATTCTTGGCCGGATAGGGCCAGAAGACCGGGCGCGGCGCGCGCGCGTGGCGACGCTCGGCCGGCGTCAAGTGGTTCCAGCGGAAGTAGAAGGCGGTATCAAAGGCGCTCTTGTAGCGTTCGAGCATTCCGGCGCCGCCAACGTCGCGGATATAGTCGAGCAGGGCGGGTTCGAATTCAACGACATGGCCGTCCGAATCGATAATCGGATGGCCGACACGTGCGCGAATCTCCGCCGAGCGTGAATCTGGAAGCGAACTCTTTCTCATGGACGACAGTCTACGTGCCGGGCGCGATCGCGGCCATCGTGGCGCGCAGCGAAGGCGTGTCCTCGGCTGGATAGACCGTGACGCTGCGATCGATTCTCCGCATCAGGCCGGCGAGCACGCGGCCCGGACCGAACTCCACGGCGCGGATGACACCGGCGCCGACCATCGTGCGCATCGATTCTTCCCATCGCACGGGCGAGACAATCTGTTCGAGCAGCAGTTTCAGGACCTGATTCGGATCGTGATTGACCTGGGCGGTGAGGTTCGAAATCACGCCGAAGTTGAGCTTGTGAAACGTGATGCGTCCGAGGATCGGCGCCATGCCCTCAAGCGCCGGAAGCATCAGTGGGGAATGAAACGGCGCGCTGACGTTGAGTTCGACCGAAGCGCGAGCACCGCGGGCCTTGGCCAGTTCCAGGGCCTTGCGCACGGGCGCGGCGTGTCCCGAAATCACGATCTGATCCGGCGTGTTGAAGTTGGCGGGAACCGCGACCTCGCGCGCCGCAGAAACTTCATCACAAATGGCCTTGACCGCGGCGGCGTCAAGTCCGATCAGCGCCGCCATCGCACCGTGCCCGGCCGCACAGGCCTCCTGCATCAGACGGCCGCGCTCGCGCACGGCTTTGACCGCGTCACGAAAGCGCAGCGTGCCGGCCGCGACCAAGGCGCCGTATTCCCCCAGGCTGTGACCGGCAGCCAGCTCCGGCGTCACTCCGCAGTCGCGCTCGAAGACCCGCAACGCGGCAATCGCGGCGGTGAGGATCGCGGGCTGAGTGTTGATCGTGAGCCGCAACTCGTCATCGGGACCCTCGAAGCAGAGCCGCGACAAATTGAAGCCAAGGGCCTCGTCGGCCTCCTCGAAGACGCGGCGCGCCGGTTCGAAGTCCCGCACCAGGTCCGCGCCCATACCGACTTTCTGAGAGCCTTGTCCGGGAAAAAGAAACGCAAGTTTCATCGGATGATCCCTCCGTCACCTGACGGCGCCCTGACAGGGCCGTATCCGCTCTCGGCAAGTCCGCAAGGCGATCCTGATCCGAGATTCGTAGCACAGCTCACCGAGATCGTGAACGTTTTTTTCACCGTCCGGCAGCGCGCCGTTGTCGCGGCTTTTGCACGTCGGTTTGCAGAATGTTTCACGCGAAACGTTGTTCGGGCAAGCGCTGGTGGCGGCGAAATTCTCGAAAGGTCTCCTGAGCGGAGGTTCGCGTTCAGTACAGCCGGTCCGCCACGTCAGACCGATGTCTGCGTCGGGCTCAGCGTGCAGGGGCTAGGCGTCGCCGCGCCGGCGGAGCATCTTCTCAATCTCCGCCAGATGGATTTCCTCGCCGCGAATTTTCCCGCGGGCAAATTCTTCGAGGGAGACGCTCCATCCTTCACTGACCTTGTACAACATGCGATAGAGCTCGATACCGCGGCGCTCGTGAACCACCAGCTCCTGCAGGATATCGTCCACCGAGGCGTGGTGCGTCCCTGCCAGTTCGGCGATCGCCAACGAGACGCGTCCGCCCAGCGCGGTGACCTCCTCCCCGGCCTCGGTCGCGTGGAGCAGCGACTCGGCCGCCTGCTGTCGCATCCAGTGCATGATCGGGATCCTGGCATGGCCGAAGACCATCAGAGAGTACTGAGTGTAACGAACCGCACCGGCGAGTTCGAGTTCGACCAGTTGGTTCAAGACCGCGATTATCTCTTCGCCCCGATTTTCCATCGTTGTTTACCGTTCGGACGGATCGCGCTCCGTTGTCGCGCTTTTGCAGGATCACACTTTTTTCACCGCCTGCAAAGTCCCACGTTTTGCTGTCACGCTCTTGCATGATCGATTTAACAAAATGTTTCACGTGAGACAGTCCCCAGGTTTCTTTCTGAGAAAGGGGGCGAAGTGCAGGATTTCACCCTTGACGCGCGGAACGCCGCGGCGAGCGCCTAGCGGGGTGGTTTAGTCGGCGGGTCGGCTTCGAGGTCCAGCGGAGTGCCGGCCGGATCCGCTGCGGTGTGATCAGTATGCTTGATCGCAAAGCCGTTCAATGAGCCGGAGCCGCCGGCCGGCTGTGCGCCCGCATCATGGGCGAGAGCCGGGACAGTGTCGGCGGCGTCGGGCTTGCGCTCGGGATGGCTTTCGCGCGTGCGATGGAGCCGCCCGCGCATCTTGAGGAAAAGTCCACGCAGACCCTTGTTAGCCGCGGCCGGTTTGAGCGCGAGCGCATTCGGCGCCTGGGTGAGGAGGGTGGCGATTTCGGCGTTGACATTGTGGACCAGCGCTTCGTTGGCCGCCGCGCGGATCGCGTTGCGCACGGCGTGAGCGTCCGAAGAGCCATGGGCGATGATCACAACGCCGTTGACGCCGAGCAGCGGCGCGCCGCCATATTCGGCCGGATCGAGCCGTTGCCGAATCGCGCGCAATTTCTTGCGCACCAGCAGATAGGCCAGTTGCCGCAGGAGGCCGCCTTCAAAGACCGCGCGCAGATTGCCGAGGAGAAAAGCGGCAAAGCCCTCCATGGTCTTGAGCGCGACGTTGCCGGTGAAACCGTCGGTGACGATGACGTCGGCTTTGGCGCGATTGATGTCGCGGCCCTCGACATAGCCGGTGTAGTGCAGGTGAGGCGCCATCGCGGTTAGCATCCCGGCGGCGGCGCGCGTGAGTTCGGTGCCCTTGGAAGGCTCTTCGCCGTTGGCCAGCAGCGCGACCCGCGGCTGCGTCACTTGCGCGACGTGTTTCCAGTAGACGCTGCCCATTACGCCGAACTGCATCAGATTGACCGGCTTGACCTCAGTATTGGCGCCGGCGTCAATCAGCAGCGCGAGTCCGGCGGTGGTCGGCACGACCGAGGCGATGGCCGGACGATCGACGCCCGCGAGGTTGCCGAGGATCGCCATCGCCGCAGTCATCACGGCGCCCGAATTACCCGCGCTGACGAAGGCGTCGGCGGCGCCGCGCTTGAGCAGTTCGAGGCCGACGTGAATTGATGATTCGATTTTGGTGAGGACCGATTCGAGCGGCGCGTCGTCCATGGCCACGACTTCGGCGGCGTGCTCGATGGTCAGCGGGAGCCCGGATATATCGCGGCCGGCGAGTTGGTGCTGGAGTGCGTCGCGATCGCCGACCAGGATTACCGTGATCGCGAGGTCGCGGGCGGCCTCGATTGCGCCGTCGATCACGGCTTGCGGGCCGAGGTCGCCGCCCATTGCGTCGAGCGCGATTTTCACGAGCGGCCTCGGGGGAATCTTCGCGAATAAAGCATCGCGTTCATTTCAATTGCGCCAGCGTTGCAGTTGCGCGGAGTGCGCGCGGCGCGGCGCGAGAATTTATTCAGCCACCGGCGCCATTTCGCGGCCGCGGTAGATGCCGCAATGACGGCAGACGCGATGAGGCATGACAGGTTCGCCGCAACTCGCGCAGGCGTGCGGGTTTACCGGCGTCAGCGCGTCATGGGCGCGGCGCTTGTTGCGTTTCGAGTGCGAAGTGCGACGTTTGGGTGCTTGCATCTATCCAATCTTCCGTTGGTTTTTATTGACTCGATATGCGAGGGCTATCCCCGCCCGACTTTCAGCGTGCGCAGCACGGCCAGGCGCGTATCGGCGGGTTCTGAGCGGCAGTTGCAGGTTGCTTCGTTGCGATTGATACCGCATCGCGGACACAGCCCGCGGCAATCCTCGCGGCAGAGCGGGCGCTCGGTGAGGGCAAGCAGCACCTGCTCGCGCACGAGTGGCGTGAGGTCGATGTGATCGCCGTCGTAAAGCGAGAATTCGAGGTCTTCGTCGCGCAAATCCTTGTCATCGTCAGAGGCGATCGCTTTCGGCGCCAGGACGTAGCGGAAGGGCCGCTCGCGGGTCGCCGTGAACTCCTCGGCGCAGCGGGCGCAATTGGCGCGCGCAGCGGCGGCGATGGAGCCGCTGAGGAAGACCTCGGCGCCGGCGCGATAGTGGCTGATGTCCACCGCGACGGGCTGCGTCAGGAAATATTCGGCGATGGGGCCGCTACGGAGCTCGCGGTTAATTTCAGCCGCGGGCTCGGCGAAGGAGAGCTCGCGCGCTTCGGCAGTTATGTCATCGACGCGCAGTTTCATTCTTTCACTATCTCACCGGGTTCCGCCAAGAGAACAAAAAACAGCCGGGTTCAAACTGGCGCTGCGGGAAATTATGCCACGTCACGGCGAGCGGTCCAACACGGCTCGGATGGACGAATCACTGCTGGAATTTTTCGCATGACAACCGTGCCGTGCGGTCTCCCGCGCGAAGGGTCGCGGAGCCGGAATGCCACACGCGGATTTACCGGAACACGGCTCCTAGGCTGCTGACCTTGGCCGCGCCTCGCAGACGCGGTTGCAGAACCCGGATGTCGCTGCCAAGCATTGCGCTCCAGGCGTTTGGGTCCATGCCCCACTTGAGCTTGTTCGCCGCGATTTGCGCGGGCGTAGGATGTTCTTTCTTCTGAAAGAGCGCCAACTTGAACTGCTCAGGAACTCTCGACCGTGGCGTGCAGCGGTAAGGCCAGATCCTGATTGGCGATTTTCGGACGTTTAATGTTGAGACGTTGAGCTGACGGCAGGGTCGCTTTCAGAAGCGATCTCTTCGCAAACCAAGCGCTCTTATTGAGTCTCGTACAATCGCTGGCGCTGCGTGATGCAAACCAACTCTTTCATTTTGCAAGATGCGATCGCTCTTTTGATCCGGTGACCCATTCTCACGCGGGAAGGGGTTTGGCAAACTCGACA
This sequence comes from Candidatus Binataceae bacterium, assembly GCA_035308025.1. Taxonomy (NCBI): domain Bacteria; phylum Candidatus Binatota; class Binatia (SeqCode); order Binatales (SeqCode); family Binataceae (SeqCode); species Binataceae bacterium (SeqCode). The sequence continues at coordinate 13,001 of DATGHL010000022.1, read as the reverse complement.
GGTGATCAATCAACACCAGCAAAGTGACAAAGATGCGTAAATCAACGAGTCCCTTGCGATTTGATACGGAGCGAGCGGGCGTTCCTGTCAACGATGGTGACGCGGGGAAATCTGTCCACGAAAAGGATGTCCAGTTTGAAGCGACGGATGACCATCCAAGCCCGATGAGGAGAGCGAGCGAGGGGGCGCCGCTCGAGGAGGTTTTGCGTTGGCTCGCGCGCTCGCTGGCAGTTCTCGCGGTTTTGAGCAGCGTTGTCCTTCTGTGTGTGGGCGCCACGCCGCTGTTGACCTCGTTACCGACATATCTTGCCACGACGGCGTTCCGCGGCTGGGCCCTGATCAATAATGCGTCGTTCTCGGCGCTCCCGCTCTTGCTCGCGGGGTCTTCCTACATCGTGCTGCAGGCGATACTTCGACCGCGGCCCTTTGAACTGGTCAAACGGTTGATGCTCGGAATGGCGTTCCTCCTGTGGGGAGTCGTGCAGCTCATGCCGGTTAGCGTTCTCGCGGCTGAGTTGGGCAATGTGGTCATCGCGCTGTATGTGGTCGATCTCGGTTTGATCATCTGGAGCGACCTGCAAAAGGATCAGCCGCGGCTGGTCCGCTGACGCGCAATCTCTGTCAACGCGCGCTGTCGGCCGCAGGTGGGCTGCGGCCAGAATCTCAGGTCTTGGAAACTGGTGCAGTCCGTGCGGAGGATTTTTGAAATGCGTGCGGAGGATTTTTGAAATGGCGGAATATCGCAGCGAAACTAACGACCAATCGGAGGACTGATGCGGCATGACACAGTCCGTGAACGGCGTCGCTGACACGTTTCTGTTGGTTTACGCGGGGTTGTTCCCGATCGTAAACCCGATCGGTGGCGCGCCAATCTTCCTGGGCTTGACCCGACTGTGCACCGAAAAAGAGCGCAACGCACTTGCGCTGCGGGTCACGCGCAACAGCTTCTTCCTGCTGCTCGGCTCCCTGTTCGCCGGCTCATACGTGCTGGAGTTCTTTGGCATCACCTTGCCGGTCGTGCGTGTCGCCGGCGGGCTCGTCGTCACCGCCACCGGCTGGAATCTGCTCCAGGCAGGAGACTATGGCAACGACGAGCCGACCGCGCAGCGGCCAGTGATCTCGAGCGATGGGTTTTATCCCCTTACCATGCCGATTACTGTGGGCCCTGGGTCGATCGCGGTGGCTATCACACTTGGCAGCCAGCGGCCGCGAGTGGCGCTACCCGAGATTGCACTACTGGGCGGTGCGGCCGCTGCGGGCCTGGTCGCGATCGCCGCGACCATATTCGTATGCTACCGCTTTGCCGAGAGGACCGTCGGAGGGCTGGGTAAAGACGGAACCAATGTGTTGGTGCGGCTGTCGGCCTTCATCCTGCTCTGCATTGGTATCGAAATTATCTGGAACGGCTACAGCGTCCTCGTCCGGTCCGTCGGCTAGCTGCTCAACTCACCTCACGACGAGACCTTCGAAGTCGCCTTGCTCGCGCCAACGGGCGAGCAGGTCGAAAAAGGCCAGCGCGCCATTGGGGTACACCGCTTGGAGGAAGCCACCCTCGCTCGTGCCCTCGCCATTGTAGTAGCCCGGCGTACAGACGCTTTGATAGTTCGTCATGGGGTTGGGGTTGTTCACGATCCGCACCCACTCGGCCTCGGCCTCGGGCGTTGGCTCGATCGATTTCGCATTGCGCCGATTGACCAGCGTGATTAGTTGGGCAACGTGATGGGCCTGCTTGTTGAGCATGTAGGTGAAGTTCGCGGTCAGGCCAGTCTGGGTCAGCCCCATATGAAAGCAGTTCGGAAACCCGTGACTCAGGAAGCCGTGATAGGTGCGCATCCCGTTCGCCCAATAGTCGCCGAGCGCGAGACCGTCGCGGCCATACATCGCGAACTCGGCCCGCCGCGTGTAGGCCGTGCCCACCTCGAATCCCGTAGCGAAGATCAGGCAGTCCACTGGATACTCGACGCCGTCCACCACCACGCCGGTCTCAGTCACTCGCTCAATACCCTTGCCGCCGGTGTCCACCAGCTTGACGTTGGAGCGGTTGAAGGTCGGCAGATAGTCGTCGTTGAAGGTCGGCCGTTTGCACCATTGCCCGAACCAGGGCTTGAGCGCCTCAGCCGTTGCCGGATCACTTACTGTCGAAGCGACGCGGCCGCGAATCTCGTTCATCTTCTGAAAGTCGGCGATCTCGGCCAGCGCCGCCCGATCATCGGCAGAGAGCTTCGAGTCCTGCCGGTTTGAGATCAGCTCGCCGAGCTTCTTGAGTGGGCTCGTCCACTTGTCACGGACCTCATCGTGCTCGAGCTCGATGCCATCGAGGAGGGCGGTGAAGTTGCGGTTGCGATATTCCTGCCATCCGGGCTTGAGCTTTTTCGCCCATGCGGGATCGGTCGGCGTATTGTTGCGTTCGTCGACCGAGGAGGGTGTGCGCTGAAAGACGTAGAGCTGCTGCGCGTGTTCGCCCAGATGGGGTATGCACTGGATTGCGGTGGCCCCGGTCCCGATGATCCCGACGCGCTTGTCCTTGAGTTTGTGCAAGCCGCCGGTGGTGTCGCCGCCGGTATAGTCGTAGTCCCAGCGACTGGTGTGGAAGGTATGTCCCTTGAATTTCTCGATCCCCGCAATGCCGGGCAACTTGGGCTTGTTCAGCGGCCCGCTCGACATGATCACGAAGCGCGTCTTGAACTCATCGCCGCGATCGGTCGTAACCGTCCAGCGTTTTACCGCATCGTCCCAGCGCGCCTCTTTGATCCTAGTCTGGAAGCAGGCTTTCTCGTAAAGATGGAAATGCTTGCCGATCCGTTGAGCGTGAGCAGAAATCTCCGGCGCGAAAGAGTACCTTTCCTTGGGAATGTAGCCGGTCTCTTCCAGCAGCGGCAGATAAAGGTAGCCTTCGACGTCGCACTGGGCGCCGGGATAGCGGTTCCAGTACCAGGTGCCGCCAAAATCCCCGGCTTTCTCGATGATGCGGAAGTGGTTGAGCCCGGCCTCTTGCAGCCGCACTGCGGCCAGCATTGCGCCAAAGCCGCCGCCGATGATCACCACTTCGAGGTCTTCGTGCAGCGCGTCGCGCGTGAAGCCTGGCTTGACGTACGGATCGACGTTGAAGTGCTCGAACTGCCCGGTGATCTCCTGATACTGGCTATTGCCGTCGGCGCGCAGCCGCTTGGCGCGTTCGGCGGCGTATCGCTCCCGCAATAACCCGGGGTCGAAGCCGAGCTCTTCAGAGGTTGGGATGTGACTGGGTGTGGGTTCAGTGACTGCTTCACTCATGAGGTCAGTCCTCCGCGGCTGATCAAAGTTCGCCTGCGGGACCGTAGCATTTTTTCGGGCGCTCGTGTTACCAGCTGCGTACGCGCCGACTGCACGAAGATTTTAAGGCGTGGCGCAGAAAAAAATGGCCCGCAGGAGTTTATGCGGTTCTATCCTCGTCAGCTCAATCAATCGGCCCACGCGCGTCAAAAGCGCGCATCACCTTTCCCGTCTTCTCGTCACGATCTTCGCTGCTTTGGGTGCGTCAACGCTTCGAGGTTCGCGACCCGGATTGGGGCGCCATCAGCGAAGGCGCTCACTGCCTCCACCGTATCGGTGTAAAAGGCAGTCAGCGTCTCGCGCGTGACGTAGCCGAGGTGCGGGGTAACGGTGACGTTATCCATCGCGTAGAAAGGATGATCAGCGGCAGGGGGCTCGACATCGAAGACGTCGAGCCCGGCACCGGCGATCCGGCCGGTCCGCAGTGCCGCGATCAGATCGGCCTCGACCACGATCGGCCCGCGCGAGGTATTGATCAGATAGGCCTCAGGCTTCATCAGAGCGAGCTCGCGCGCCGTGACCAAGCCCCGGGTACGCTCGCTGAGCTGGACGTGGATCGAGAGCACGTCGGCAAGGCGGAACAGCGCGTCCTTCTCGACACGCCGCACCCCGACCGCCGCGGCAGCCTGCTCGGTTAGATTCTGGCTCCAGGCGATCACCGGCATCCCGAAAGCCTGGCCGTAGGCGGCCATTCGCTTGCCGATGCGACCCAGCCCGAGAAGCCCGAGCGTGCGGCCTGCCAGGATCGTTCCCACTGTGCTCTGCCATCCACCGGCGCGCATCCGCCGGCTCGCGAGGTCAAAATGGCGCACGACGGCGATCATCAGCCCCCAAGTAAGTTCTGGAGTCGCATTGAGGACGCCCGCATATATGGGGTTGGAAAAGTTGGAGTGGGCGACGATCACGCCGTGCTCGGTTGCCGCCGCCATGTCCAGATTGGGCAGGGACATCCCGATGATGGTGACCAGCTTGAGATTGGGCAAGCGCGCGAACAAACTGCGTGGCAAACTCATCCGTTCGCGGACCGTGCAGAGGACATCGAAGGGCTGCAGTACCGAGGCCGCCTCGTCCTCAGACAGATGCCGATCGAAGACGGTGATATCCGCCTTACCTTGAAGCACCGACCAATCGGCCGATTGAAGTGCGATCTGGACGTAGTCGTCGAGGATCGCGATCTTGAGCAGCGGGTTCACGGGCTAGTTTCGAGGCGCAAATTCTCAGGCTCCGCCAGCGGCTAATCATCCTGCGCCGCAAAGATGCGCCTCGGTGCTTTCGGGCAGACCGAATGGCGAGGTTCGCGCCAAATGCGCGCCTCGTGTCCCGCCAGGCTGAGATTCTTCACTGTGTTTCCGGCGGCGCGAAGACCGTCAGGGCGAACAGCCGATCGGCGCCGGTGCGCAGCGCATGTGGTGCGCCGGCGGGAATCGTCACAAAATCACCCGCTTTGATCTCGCACTCCTTGCCGGCGACCCGGCACGTTGCTTTGCCCTCGATCACATAGATGAGCTGGTCCCCTCGATGAGTGTTCTCATGATCACCGCCGAATCCCGGCGGAAGCGTAAAGACCATGGATTCGGATTGTGGAGTTCTGCCGAGCATTTGCTGCGCCATCTTGGCCCCGTCGCCGCGATAGGAAAAGACGTTCGGAACCGCCGTTCCGTCCTTGCTTTCCACGAGCTGGTCCATCTGCTGGGCAAAGAGCTCTTCCGAGATGACCCCCTTGCGATACGCCTTGAGCAACTGTCGTACTTCAAAATCCTTGTTCGGCATCTGCGTTCTCCCGTGCTTTTGCGGTCGGCTTGTCGCACTATCCGTGAACTTTTCCGTATCTTCGCTCCTTAGCAAAAATCCGAGAAAAGCATAAGTCCTCGAAAACCAACTTGGCCCCCAACGCGCCGATTTGATGTCATGCCTGATTCCACAGAATGGCCTCACGTCGAGGACGGGACGTTTGGGCGAGACAGCGGGCCACGATGTTCATTATGCGATTCACCAAGCACCGTAAGTCGCCAATTGATCAATCTGCGGCGGTCGTGCGATGGTTCGCAGAGAGCCCTGCGCCGAACGAAGAGGATAAAAGATGCCTGACGAAGTCTTGCAGATTGAACGATCCGAGAATCACGTCACGCTGACGCTCAATCGGCCCGAGAAGCGTAACGCGATGAATCGCGCGATGCTCGAGGCGCTCGAAGGCGCACTCGCTACTGTGCAGGAAGATAAGGCAGTGCGCGCAGTGATTATCCGCGGCGCCGGGCGCGGCTTCTGCTCCGGCCTCGACCTGCGCGATATCGAGCAACTGGGCACCGGCGGCACCACCTTCGACCAGGTGATCAAGCGGCTCGGTCAATTGACCGTGCCGACGATCGCGGAGGTCCATGGCGAGGCGCTGACCGGCGGACTCGTGCTCGCGCTGTTCTGCGATCTAAGAATCGCAGGCGCGGGCGCACGGCTCGGGATGACACCAGCGCGCATCGGCTATCTGCCGACCTACTGGATTTTCCGCAAATTCGTCGAGATCGTCGGGCCCGCCAACGCCGCTGAGATCCTCTACCTCGCCGACCCGGTCGATTCCGCCCGCGCGCGCGAGATGGGCCTGGTGCACAAGGTCGTCCCGGATGCCGAGCTTCACTCCGCTGCGACCGCATGGGCGGCGAAGATCGCGGGCAACGCTCCCCTCTCCGTCGGCGCGATGAAGCAGACTCTCGCGCGCGTCATGAGCCACGCCTTTGAGGTCGAGCACAAGGATCTCGACGAGCTCGGGATGCGCGTGCGCAGCAGCGCGGACGCCAAGGAAGGCGTCCGCGCGTTTCTGGAAAAACGCAAACCCGTGTGGAAAGGACAATGACCCCTGCACCTTGCCGCGCCTCGATTCTTTCTGGCGCGACGATGAGCTTCGCGGTATGAGAGGTGGAAAGGATAGGAGATCGACCTTATGGAAGACGCAAAGGAAGCGGTCCCTCTTCTTGACGTAGAAAAGCGGATCCACCATGCCTCCCGTCCGGGGCTCCGAATCGCTGAGTTCACGATTACCCCGATGCAGAAGATACCTTGGCACTGCCACTCGGCCGCACAGGACACCTTTCTCGTTCTAGAGGGACAGATCCGGCTCTTCCTGCGCGACCCCAAGGAGGAGGTGCGCCTCGCGCCGGGCGAAACCCGTTCAGTGCTGCCCAAGCGTCCTCACCTGGTTACTAACGGCGGCGAGACCGCAGCGACTTTCCTGGTTATCCATTTCGGCGAGTATGACTTCATCCCACTCACATAATGTGAAGCGCGGCTTTCCCGCTGGACGGGCGTCGGTTCCTACCCTACTGCAGGGTTAGCTATGCACAACTATGTCTTACCCGCGTCAGTGAAGGCGCGCGTCGTGAGCCGGATGGGCAAGCTGCTGGCCCACGATACGATCGACGCAGCCCACACTGCACTAGTCGTCATCGACATGCAGAACTATTATTGCGCGCCGGGCTTTCCGCTTGAGGTGCCGATGGCGCGCGCGATCGTGCCGAACATCAACCGCATGGCCGCGGCGATGCGTGCGGCCGGCGGCGTCGTGGTGTGGGTCCAGATGACCGCGGCCGGCGCGTCCCAGCATTGGCGCAACTTCACGACGCGCATGCTGACTCTGGAGCGCCAGCAGAAGCGGATTGCCGGGCTCGACGAGTCCTCGGAAGGTTTCAAATTGTTCCCGGGTCTTGAGGTGCTCGCAAGCGATATGTGGGTCAGAAAGATCAAGTACAGCGCCCTCGTGCCCGGCTCATCGAACCTCGACGCGCAGCTCAGAGCCCGCGCTATCGATACGCTGCTGATCGCCGGCACGGCCACAAATGTCTGCTGCGAGTCCACTGCGCGCGACGCGATGATGCTCGACTACAAAGTCATCATGCTGTCGGACGCCAACGCGGCATTGACTGATGAGGAGCACGCCGGTGCACTCAACACCTTCGCGATGTTCTTCGGCGACGTGATGAGCACCGACCAGGCGATCGGACGGCTCGCTGCGATCTCGGACGACAAAAGCGGGTGACGCAATGAGGATTTCAAATCTCTCTATGAATCCAAAAGCCCGGAGGAAATCTCTGACCGTAAGTCTGCTGATGCTCCCGCTGCTTCTCGCGACCCGCATAGCGATCGCGTCGCCGAGCGCCGCCGGCCATTGGGCCGGTACCAGCAAAGTCCGCTGCGGCACCCGGCTTAGCGCGCAGGAACGCTGCAACGCGATCCAGAATATAACCTTCGATTTGACCCAGGATGAGGCCGAGGTCGCCGGCACTTACAGTTGCGCTTACGGCACGCAGAACTGTCTGGCGATGAACCGCAAAGGTAAAATCACCGACGGGACTTTTGATGGCCACAGCCTGATGCTGTCGGTCGACATGGGCAATGGGTCAACCTGTCGCTTCAAGGGCGGCCTGAAACAAAAGACCGGTCAGGGCAGCTATTCCTGCAAGGGCCAGTCAGCGGCCGAGCAGGGCACCTGGAAGCTCCATCGCGTCAGCGCCGAGGCCCCCGCGGCTCCGCCAAAAATCCCGTCGTTGCTGCGCCCGAATGATCCGGGCTCGCCTTAGTGCCTGACTAAGAAGCTCGTTGCAAAAGTGTTCCCGCTGTTGCCGCGCCAGCCAGCGTTAGTGTCATCCTGAGCGAAGTGAGCAACGCGAGCGAAGTCGGAGGGGGCGGCCGAGTCTGCGAGGCGCGGACAAACAAGGACGCAGCTTCGCGGAGCGAAGCCGGTACCGGTCTTCTGGGCCCGCCCGATCCGCTCTCGCGAGACTAAGGACGCACCTCGTAATATGCATTGATCGGGTTCTCGAAATCCTTCACGACGAAACGCGTGAAGCCCGCCTCCGCGGTCATCTTGCGCGCTACCGGCTCGGGAAATCCGAGCGTCCCCAAACCCAGACCGCCCGGTTCCGACAGCGCCGACGACATGCAGCAGAGCACCGAGAAGCCATACATCAGAGCGGCGAGCGGGTTGTCCGACAGATTTTGCTCGAAGGTCGGCTGGCCATGGACGTCCGCGATAAGCCAGGTGCCGTCGGGCTTGATCGCCGAGCGGATCGCGCGAATCACGAGGTCGGGTCGCGTCATGTCGTGCAGGCAATCGAAGGTCGTGATGAAATCACAGCTCGCATCCGAGGGCAGGGGATCGACGCCGGCGTCATGAAAGGTCACGTTCGCGATTCCCGCCTGCTTGGCATTCGCGGTGGCACGGGCGAGCGGGATCTTCGCGATATCGTAGCCGTGAAACTTCGAGCGCGGGTAGGCCTTGGCCATCTCGATCAGCGCGACGCCGGCGCCGCAGCCGACATCGGCAACCTTAGCTCCGGTCGCTAGTTTGGCCGCGACGCCGTCGAGTCGTGGGATTGCGACCGGCACCAGTTGCGTGCGGAACCACGGCGCCAGCAGCCGTTCGACGCCGCGGTTCACCTCCGCGCCGAGCGCGTCGTAACTCAAGCCGACGCCGCTCTTGAACGCCTCCGGCAGCCGCTCGAGCACCGCCATCTGCTGCGGCAGACTGCCGAAACCGCCGCCCAGAAAGAATGGGCTGGATTCGTCTGCCAACACCATCGCGGTTTCCGCACTCAACGCAAAGCGGCCCTCGCCCTTGTAATCGATCAGCCCGGCGGCGGCCTGCCCCTCCAGCCATTCACGAATCCAACGCTCGTGCAGTCCGGTTTTCTTCGCCAGCTCGACGCTCGTAACCGGCCCCGCGCCGTTGAGCGCTGAGTACAGCCCCATCCGGTCGCCGAGATAAATCATCGCCGAGACCAGCGCGCCGCCGAGCAAGCCGAAGACCTGCTCCGCAGTCTTTTTCGCTTTCTCGAGGTCAAAAGGCGCAGATGCCGTCGCCATAGTCGCAACCTCCGGTCAGTTTAAGACAGGCCCTATCTTGTCTTTGCATCACCTGTCAATCGAGTTGGTAATCCGCGCGATCGCCTCGACCCGCGGGCGAAATCGCTCCATAATTGACTAGTGTCAATCAGTACTTTGGAAATTGGCGAAAACGACGGGCAGTTGAACTCCAGCGCGGGCCGCGAGATTTTTGCGGGGCGCCGCAAGCGCTTCCTCAATGCGCTCGGCGGCGCAGTCGCGATTCTGCCGAGCGCACCGGTTGCAATCCGCTCCGGCGACGTCGAGTTCATCTATCGCCAGGACAACGATTTTTACTACCTGACCGGCTTCAGCGAGCCCGACGCGGTCGCGCTCTTCGCGCCCGGTCAGCCCGACGAATTCATCCTCTTCCTCCGGCCTCGCGACAAAACGCGCGAAACCTGGACCGGACGCCGCGCCGGAGTCGAAGGCGCGGTCGCCGATTACGGCGCGGACAAGGCCTACGTAATCGATGACCTCAATCGGGTGCTGCCGGGGTTCCTCGACCGCGCCGAACGCATCTACTTCCCGCTCGGGCTCAATCCCGCCGCCGACAGCCATGTGCTCGAGATGATCAAGGCCTCTGCCGCGATGCGTCCGCGCACCGGCACGGGCCCGCACGCGATCCTCGACCCGCGCGAAATCCTCCACGAGATGCGCCTGTTCAAGCGTCCCGAGGAGCTCGCCACGATGCGCCGGGCGATCGCGATCTCCCATACCGCGCACGAAGCGGCGATGCACGAGGCGCGCGGCGGCATGATGGAATGGGAGATCGAGGCGCTGGTCAACTACAGCTTTCGCAAGCGCGGCGCCGCGGGCCCGAGCTATCCCTCGATCGTCGCCTCGGGCCCTAACGCGGCGACGCTGCATTACATCAATAACGATCGCGCGATGCGCACCGGCGAGCTGCTGCTGATCGACGCCGGCTGCGAGTACGACTTTTACGCCTCCGACGTTACGCGCACCTTTCCGATAGGCGCCGCCTTCACCCCGCTTCAGCGCGACCTTTACGAAATTGTTCTCGCGGCGCAGCTAAAGGCGATCGCGGCAATCAAGCCCGGCGTGAAGTTCGACGATGCGCATCAGGCGGCGGTCGGCGTGCTGGTCGAGGGTATGTGCAATATCGGGCTGCTGACGGAATCGCCCGGGGAGGCGCTCGAGAAGGATTCGTTCCGCCGCTATTACATGCATCGAACGAGCCACTGGCTGGGGATGGACGTTCACGACGTCGGGCTCTATCGCGTCGGCGGCGAATCCCGCACGCTCGAACCCGGCATGATTCTCACCGCGGAACCGGGCATCTATATCGCGCCCGACGACGATAGTGCGCCGGAGGAGTTCCGCGGCATCGGCATCCGGATCGAGGACGACGTGCTGGTGACGCCGGACGGCCACGAAGTGATGACCGCCGCGATCCCGAAATCGATCGCCGCGATTGAAGCGCTGACGCGCCCTTAGAGTTCGATTGCGCTCGCGATACCGACGATGTCATCCTGAGCGCAGTGAGTAACGCGAACGAAGTCGCAGGGGGCGGCCGAGTTTGCGAGGCGCGGCCAATCAAGGATCTCGGACAGCTTCGCGCTAGCGAAGCCGGTACCGGTTTGCGGGACTAAAGTTCTAGTGCGCTTGCGCTCCCGACGATCGTCTTTGTGCCGTCGCTCTTCTCTGACCAGACCTCGACTTCGGCGCGAGTGCGCGAGCCTTCCGGCCGCCGCTCGAGAATTCGTCCGCGCGCTCGCGAGCTTTCCTCCGCCCACAGCACATTGACGAGCCGCAGGTCGAAGCGCCCGCCGATCATGAAGCCGAGGCCGAAGCGCCGGGTCATCATTTCGGCGATCAGGCAGACCGACCACATGCCCTGCACCACGATCGCCGGAAAGCCGAGCTTGCGCGCCTCGTCGGCGTCGGTGTGATAGTTGAGGCTCGGCCCGGAGAAGGCCATGCACATCGCTTGCGAGATCGTGCGCATGGGGGTTTCGATCAGCTCGCCGCCACGCTCGCCGACATTGAAGCTGCGCGCTGTGGATTTCTCGCGCTCGCGATCGACGGCGAAGCCGCCGCCCTGATTCAGCAGAAAGCTCTGATGGGTGCGACTGCGCTGGATCACCTTTCCCTGCTCGTCGAGCAGGAGGCATTCGTTGACCACGTACTCGCGGTCGCGCTTGATATAGCGATCGACTATCACCGAGCGCGTGTGCAGGCGGTCGCCGGGGCGAATCGGCGCAAAGCCCTGCCACTCCTGCCGCGCGTGGAGATTGCCGAACAGGTTCGGCAGGTACCAATCGCGATTGCGGAAGACCGCCGAGTGGACCGTCAGGGCCGGGGCCAGCGGTCCGCCGAGCGGGGAATCGCCGCGATACGCGGGATTGTCGTCGCCGGTGGCGGCGATGAAGTTTTCGATGACTGTGTTGTCGATCGCGCATTCAATGCCGCCGAAATCGCGGCCGACGTAGACTTCGTTGGGCGCAAAAATTTCAGCAGTCATGGCTACTTTCCTTTGACCTTGGCGTCGAAGCGCTGATCGAACTTGCTCTGTTCGAGCACCGCGCGAGTGTGCGTACCGTTGCCGATCTCTTCCTTCTCATCGAAGGCCCGCACGACGTATTCGACGCGGCGGCCCTCGCCGCCGGTGACTTCGGCCTCGGCCCGCACTTTCCATCCGGCCGGCGTCGCCGCGGTATGCGTGACGCTGACCGTGACGCCCACCGACATCTCGCCCGGTTCGAGGTAGGGCTTGAGCGCGTTGATCGCCGCGAGTTCCATCGCGAGGCTCATTTTGGCCGTCGCCAGGACCGGCGGCAGCGTCGGCTCGACGGTCCCGGCGAGATCCTGCTCACCGACGACAAATTCATAAGTGCCTTTGGCCCCCGCTGGTACTGGTCTCATTTTTTCACCTTCTTTTTCACCGCCCGGGCAGTACGCCGCTCCGTTGTCGCGGCTTTTGCACATCATGCACCGAACGTTTCACGCGAACAATTTGCTAACCGACCGCCAGAGCCGCGGCAGCGGAGTATCGGAGCATCCTGGCGGCGAAGAGATGGTGAAAAATGTTTCACGTGAAACAGTTCCACAAGTTTCTGCGGCCGACCCTGTTGTTGTGCAAGGTTTCACCCTTGACAAGATCTGGTCAAACCAGGGCGATTGCGCTTATGCTCCGGGAGTGCGGCCCGGGTGGCCGCGGCGGAGGGTAGCCGGATGAATCAGCACCATACCGAGCGCGAGCAGCGATTTCTCGACCTTGCGGGAATGCTGGCCGACGAGTTCGCGCCGCGTTCGGCGAAATATGACATCGAGGAGGCGTTTCCCTTCGAGAACTATGCGCGGATTCGCGAGACCGGCTACACCACGCTGATCATTCCGGAGGAGCTGGGCGGGCTGGGCGCGACGATGCTTGAACGGATCAAGGCGCAGGAGCGGCTGGCGCAGGGCTGCGGGCCGACGGCGCTGGCGATCAACATGCACTTCAACGTGGTCGGACTGCTGCTCGACCTGTGGCGGAAATTCAAGCGGCCCAACGTTGAGGCGAAGCTCCGGCGGATCGCGAAGGAGCGGCTAATCTGCGGCGGCTCGGGTTCGGAGCCGGACAATTCGGTGCTGGTGCTGCGGCCGCGGACCACCGCGAATCGGGTCAACGGCGGCTGGCTGATCAATGGGCGGAAAATTTTCAGCACCCAGAGTATCGCGCTGGACTACTATTTCTCCGAGGCGACCTGGGCGGACGCGCCCGAGGGTCCGACGATCCTGACTTTCTTTATCCCGCCCCGCGAGACCCCGGGCCTCACCTTCAAGGACGATTGGTACACGATGGGGATGCGGGCGTC
>DATGHL010000021.1 GCA_035308025.1 Candidatus Binataceae bacterium | reverse complement strand
AGCGAGCAGGCGAGTCTGCGAGCTGCGTCAAGATTCTAGTTAGGGGTGCATTGCGAGGTCGTAGGGCGTGCCGAGCGGGGGCGAGTCCGGGGGCGCAGCGCGTAGGGCGCAATCTGTCAAAGATTCAGTTCACTTCGTGAGCCCGCTCCAGATCACGATGCCTCGCGACGTTGCGCGCGTCAGGACGAAGACAGAATTGCCGATCGAGCGGTCGCCCGGGACCGCCATGGAGCGGTACGCCCTCCGTGTACCCACAAACGCATCGATAGACGTAGTAGGCGACGCCCTCGACGATGCGCCGATAAAAGCCTAGGAATCGATGCTCCGTCTTGGGCGGCTCATTGTTTGTTATTCCTATGTTTGTCACTGACATGTTCTGGTAGCTGGTAACGATACTAGCTCTGGGCTACTGACTCAAGAGAGAAAGTGTCCCAGATTGAATCAAAACCCGAGCAGGAGGCCCGGTGAGCTGAGGAGGGCGAGGGAAACTAACGATCTGGCGTTAGCTCAATGGTCCGGCGTCAGCTTGAGACGACCTGCTCGCGGTGGTGTCGGGGTATTTTGCCGTGTACGGCCGCGACCCGGTCGGCGCGGTCCGACAGCGTTTTCCACGCGGCCGGACTTGCCATCGACTTTCGAACGAGCGCTTCCGGGGGGCTGAGCGGGCGGAGGAGGTGGCGCGTCCATCCCGAAGACCTGGCGTTCGAGCCGCTTGATCCGGTCACGCAGCTCGGCGGCGCGTTCGTAATCGAGCTTCTCGGCCGCGTCCATCATTTCGCGCCGCAGGCGGCTGATATGATCCGGCAATTCGTGCGCCGGCACCGACTTGTCGTCGTTGCGGGATTTCGCGGCGGCGTCGATCTCGGGCACGACCGCCCATTCGGGCGAGTACATCTCGACCAGCGAGGCGTCGATCGCCTTGACGATGGTCGCGGGCGTGATGCCGTGGGCTTCGTTGTAGGCGACCTGTTTTGCCCGGCGCCGATCGGTCTCGTCGATCGCATTGCGCATCGAGCGCGTGACGGTATCGGCGTACATGATGACGCGGCCGTTCAGGTTGCGCGCGGCGCGCCCGATGGTCTGAATCAATGAGCGGGCTGAGCGGAGATAGCCTTCTTTATCCGCGTCGAGGATCGCGACCAGTGAAACCTCGGGTAGGTCGAGTCCCTCCCGCAACAGATTGATCCCGACCAGCACGTCGAAGTCGCCTTTGCGCAGGCTGCGGATAATCTCGACGCGCTCGATCGTCTCGATATCCGAATGCAGATAGCGCACCCGCACGCCGAGATCGTGATAGTAGTCGGTCAGGTCTTCGGCCATCTTCTTGGTCAGGCAGGTGGCGAGGACGCGCTCGTTCATCGCGACCCGCTTGCGGATCTCGTCGAGGAGATCGTCTACCTGCGTGCCCGCACGCCGCACTTCGATCGCGGGATCGATGAGGCCAGTCGGCCGGATGAGCTGCTCGACGACGAGGCCTCCTGACTTGGTGAGTTCGTAGTCGCCGGGTGTCGCCGAGACGTGGACGACCTGATTGGTCATCCCCTCCCATTCCTCGAAATTGAGCGGCCGATTGTCGAGCGCCGAGGGCAGCCGGAATCCGTACTCGACCAGCGTGCTCTTGCGCGAACGATCGCCGCGATACATCCCGCCGATCTGCGGGATCGTTACATGGCTTTCGTCGACAAAGCAGAGATAGTCCTTGGGAAAATATTCGAGCAGGGTGGGGGGATGCTCACCCGGCGCCCGCCCGGTCAGATGGCGCGAGTAGTTCTCGATCCCGGGGCAGAAGCCCATCTCCGCCAGTAGTTCGAGATCATAGAGCGTGCGCTGCTCGAGCCGCTGGGCTTCGAGCAGACGATTCTCATGGCGGAAGTATTCCAACCGCTCGCGCAATTCTTCCTTGATATCGCGGACCGCAATCTCCATCCGATCGGAGGTCGTCACGTAATGCGAGGCCGGATATATCGCGACCGCCTGCAGCTTGCGAATCACCTTGCCGCGCAGCGGATCGATCTCATAGAGCGCTTCGACCTGGTCGCCGAAGAACTCGACGCGCACCGCGCGGCTCTCCTCGTAGGCCGGAAAGATTTCGACCGTGTCGCCGCGCACGCGGAAGGTCCCGCGATGGAAATCGTAATCGTTGCGCTGATACTGGATTTCGACCAGCTTGCGCAACACCCGATCGCGATCGAGCGTCTGTCCCTCTTCGAGGAACACCAGCATCTCGAAATAGACTTCCGGCTCGCCCAGCCCGTAGATGCATGAGACCGACGCCACGATCAGGACGTCGTTGCGCTCGAGCAGCGCTTTGGTCGCGGAGTGGCGGAGTTTGTCGATTTCGTCGTTGATGCTCGCGTCCTTCTCGATAAAGGTGTCGGTCGAGGGGACGTAGGCCTCGGGCTGGTAGTAGTCGTAGTAGGAGACGAAGTAGCGGACCGCGTTCTCTGGAAAGAGGCTCTTGAACTCGTTGTAGAGTTGGGCGGCGAGGGTTTTGTTCGGCGCCATCACGAGCGTGGGCCGGTTCACCTGCGCGACCACGTTCGCCATCGTGAAGGTCTTGCCCGATCCGGTGACGCCGAGCAGCACCTGCTGCTTCACGCCATCGGTGACGTTGCGTGCGAGCGCCTCGATCGCCGCCGGCTGGTCGCCCTCGGGCCGATAGCCCGAGACCAGTTTGAAGACCCCCTCGCGTCCGCGCGCCAACGACAGCATGAACGGCATTCTAGCATTCCAGGTCTCGCGGGCAGAAATCGCGTCCAGAGAACGTTTTCAGTCACTGTTTCGCCGTCCGGTCCAAGCGCGGACTTGGGCGTTATCCGAACGAGCATTTTTAGCTTTGATTACGATTTCAAGTCGTCGGCGCAGTGCTTCTCTTTCCGAAGCACGACCGGCTTGCGCACTCCCACGCCAATCTATAGGATGCTTCGCCAACAGCATTCAATCCGGATGAATCTAAATGTCAGCGCGAATGAATGCAGGTCCGCAGCAGCCGTTTGCTGCACTAGCCATTCCACGGAGGAGAGTATGAAAACAGGGGTTGGACGACTGAGCTACGCACTCGTAGCAGGAATGATGGTAGCGATATTCGCGGTTTCTTCGGCGTCCGCGAAAACCGTGAAGACTGTCAAAGGCTCCGGCAACGGATCATTTACCTTTGCCGTCTTCAGCTATGACGGCCTCGCTGACGCGGACATCGTAACGTACTCCGGCAAAGACAACGTGGGCGGCTCGTACACAGGTCAGACCGTTGCGGAATGGTCGCCGACGACGACCACTTGCACGGCGCCCGACACAACTGCGGGCGTCGAATACACTCTGGTTCAGTCGAACGCGGTGACGACCTTCGCCAAGGGACAAGTTTTTCTGCTGGCGACGCCGTCGTCGTCGGACACTTTTTGCGCTAGCCTCACGACCGGTTCGCAGGGTGGCGCGCTGACGTACACGGTTACCGCCGGAAGCGGAAAGTTCGCGGCAGCGACGGGCACCATCACTATTACTTTTACGAATGCGGTGCTCGCCGCACCCGGCACTCCACCGGGCGAGTTGGGCATCTTCGGCGCCGAACAATTCACTGAATCGGGTTCAGTTACCTACTGATTGAAGTCCAGCGAGCACGTCGATAAGGGCCCCCGGGACTGCTCAGCGAGTCCCGGGGGGTCCTATATTTAAGTGGTCAGTGTTATCTGGTGGGCAGGGGCAGAATCGAACTGCCGACACGAAGATTTTCAGTCTTCTGCTCTACCGACTGAGCTACCTGCCCACCGCGACGCGAAGCTGCCGCGTTCCGCGGCAAGCTAACGAAGCTATAGATCGCGCCGAAACGTTGCAACCCGCTATGCAGGCTGAGGAGGATGACCCCAGACACCGCTCCGGGATTCCTCGCGCGGCAGCCACGCCCGGGAATGACAAAGGGGAGTCGAAGGTGCCGACCCGCTATATGCGTACGCGCAGCGGCAGCTGCGCGCGTGGGAGCGTCAGCCCAGGCCGTACACCCGCTCCGCTGTGCCGCGGACGATCTTCGAGAGCTGCTCCGGCGGCAGCGTACCGAATCGCTTCGCGACGATCTCGCGCGAACGCGGGAAGGTCGCCGCTGTGTGCGGATAATCCGACGACCACATGATGTTGTCGGCGCCGTAGCGATGGAGTGAATCGATGAAGACCGGGTCCGCGATGAAGGTCGCAAATACCTGCCGCTTGATGTACTCGCTCGCGCGCAGCGGCAACTTGAGTCCGCCAAGCGCGCCGAGGCGGTTCTGCACGGTATCGAGCCGGTACATGAAATAGGCCATCCAGCCGACGTCGTTCTCGGCCGAGACGATCCGCAGCTTGGGAAATTTATCGAGAACGCCGCCAAAGACCAAAACGGAGATCGAACGCTCGATCTGATGATGCAGATTGGCGAGCGAGAGCAAGAAATTGCCGCCCGCCGTCGGATTCGCGCCGGTGCCGCCGCGCGCCGTCAGGATGTGCAGCGAGAGCGGCATGTTGAGGTCGGCTGCAGCCGCCCAAAAAGGCTCGTAGGCGGGATCGCTATAGGGCTTGTCGCTCGGCGGCTCCGCCCAGATCATCGCGCCGCGCATCCCCTTTTTGGCGATCCGGCCGAGTTCCGCGACTGCGCCCGGGATATCCTCGAGCGTGATCAGCCCGAGCGGGACCAGTCGCTTGAGATCGTGACTGCAATACTCGCAGGCCCAGTCGTTGAAGGCGCGGAACAGAGCCGCGCGTAGCCCGGCATCGTCGAGTCCGAACAGCGGCATCCCCATCGAGGTGTAGATGACTTCGGCGCGCACGCCGTCGCGATCCTGATCGGCGATCCGATAGGCCGCGTCCCAGACGCTCTTCGGCGCTTCGTCAAAAGTTTTTTTATTGTGCGCCGGCAAATCCGGCGAGGGTACGCCGGCGCCGAAAAACCCAGCCACCGCCATCGGCGTGATATTCTCGCAGACGAACCATTCGCCGTCGCGGCCGTTGAGTCCTTTGACCGTATGGGGCGCGCGATCGCGGAATTGTTTATCGACGCGCTCGGCCCACATCGTGGGCGGTTCGACAAAATGGGAATCGGCTGAAATCAGGGTGTCATCGGCCATCGTGATTGCCTCCTAAACAATGCGCGCCGCCAAACCGTTAGCGATTCGTCTCGGTCACGCTTGCCTCTCTACTAGCGCCGACTTGACCTCAGGCGCAACCGCCGCGAGGGTCATCCCCGATGGATGCCGTCGAGCATCGTCCAGAGGGCATCGACGGCTGCTCTCGCCGCCGCGATAACGGCGTCACGATCGTTCGAAGTTTCGACCAACTTTTCGATCAACGCGCCCCCGGTCCGCGCATGATCGGCGTCGGCCTCGCGATGGACGCTGAAGAATGAATACGCATCCTCGTCGGTAACGCCGTAAAAGCGCCTGAGCCCGTCGATTTTGGCGTCTGCGATCGTCGGCATCTGCGATTCGTAAGCGTAGAGCGCCGCGAGCCCAGCGGCGATCGGCGTGTTGCGGCTGAGGCGATAGAACGTCTCGACCAGATTCTCCGTCGTCGGGAGCGGGGCGCTCTTCGACAGCTCGTCACGGGTGACGCCGAAAGCCTGCGCAAAACGCGTCCAGAGTTCCGGATGGTTGCGCTCGCCGCGCTCCTCCTCGATCAGATTCTCCAGCAGCGCCTGGCGCGTCCCGAGATCGTCGCAGCGCGAATGGATCGCGCTCAGATAGCGTGGAAAGGCCTCGACGTGCCGGTAATATTGCCGCGCATATTCGCGCAGGGCGTCAAGCTCGAGCGTTCCCGCCGTCCACTCCCGATAAAAAGGATGCTGGAGCAGATGGCGGCCAGCTACGATTCGATCAAGCTCTGCGATGATGCCGTTGTTGTTGATACTCATAATTACTTCCTAGCGGGGCAAACGGCCAAAGTCTATCCGGCGAGCAACTCGCGGTCGAGTAACGGCTGGAAATCCGCTAAGCTGCGCGCCTAATGACCCAAAAATCGAGCGAACCTATCGTGGAAAAACTGAAGCACGCCATACTGGCATTGGGCGTACTATCCATTCTCATCACCCAAACCGGTTGCACGCTGATCGGCCGAGTTTTACGCCACGGCGGCGAGGAGCAGTTGACCAAGGCCCCGCCTGCGGTCGCGCCCGCCGGTCCGCATGTGCTGATCCTGGCCTTAGATGGCGGCGGCCACGACGTCTTGATGCAAGCGATCCGGTCAGGCGATGCGCCTTTTATCGCTGCGCTGATGGGACAGCAGCAGAGCCCGGACCTCTTCGCACACGCTTATTCCGCGCCCGACGTCGAGACCATCCTGCCGTCGAGCACCGTCGCCGCGTGGTCGGCGATCTTCACCGGCGCGCCGCCGGCCGACGACGGTATCGCTGGTGACGAGTGGTTCGATCGTCTGACGCGAAAGTTCTACGCGCCGGTGCCGGTCACCGTGAGAGACACCGGAGACTTCACCAAGATGGTCACCGACGATCTGGTCGGCCGGCAACTCGCGGTGCCCACGCTCTATGATCTCGAAGCCACGCAACGCAGTTACGTCTCGATGCTGATGGTCTATCGGGGCGCAACCCTGTTCACAACAATCGATCCTTCGGCCTTCACGGGCATGACCATCGACCTGCTCAAAGGCGCACTGGTCGGCGAGGACGCGGAGAAGTCGGTGGCGGGTTCGCTCGATCTGTCGTCAGTGCAAAAGGTTACCGAGGCGATCAAGGAGCATGGCTTGCCCAATCTGCAGGTGGTCTATTTTCCGGGTCTCGATATCTACACGCACGAGGCGGAAAATCCCCTGCACTCACAACTCTACTATTACAAGCACGTCGTCGATCCGGCCGTCGGTCAAATTCTCGAAGCTTATCGGCAAAATAACGCGCTGAAGGACACGTACGTCTTGATCATCGCCGACCACGGCCATACGCCGGTCATGAAGGATGATGCTCACGCGATCGGAACCGGCGCAGACACCCCGTTCGGCTTGCTCAAGCAGGTCGGATTTCGCGTGCGCCGGCCGTTACTCGAGGATCCGGACAAGGACTACCAGGCCGTCGTCGCCTCGCAGGGCTTCATGGAATACATCTATCTCGCCGACCGCTCGACTTGTCCGCACGACGACGATCAATGCCGTTGGGGCCAGCCGCCGCGTTTCGACCAGGACGTGCGGCCGGTCTTGCGCGCGCTCTACCGCAGTAACCGCTGGGGCAAACCGATTCCGCGGCTCAAGGGCACGATCGATCTGATCTTCTCGCGCAAGCCGGTGGGCGCAGGCGTCGACGCCAACCCGTTTGAGATTTTCAACGGCCATCGGCTCGTGCCGATTTCGGATTACCTGGAACGCCATCCGCGCAACGATCTCATTGATCTCGAGCGGCGGATGAATTGGCTGGGAAACGGGAAGTTCGGTAATCGCGCCGGCGATATCATCCTGCTTGCGCGCACCGGGCCGAGGGTTCCGATCGCGCAACGTTATTACTTCGCCTCCGAGAGCCATTACTCATGGCACGGCAGCGCCGAGTTTCTCGACGGCAACATCCCGCTGATTCTCGCGCGTGAGTCCTCGACCGGCGAAGAATTGCGCCAAGTCGTCCGGCAGGCACAGGGTAATCCGCCCTCCGAGCTTGATATCACCCCGCTCGTCCGCTCATTGTTTCAGTCAACGACGAGTTCCGCGCCACATTCAGCGGCGCAGCAATAGACCCCGGCTCTGGAGATGCGGTCACGCGCATCCGTTGAATGATGCGCGTGACCGCGGAGACAGGCGGTATCTACTTCTTCACGTTGGGTCCGAAGTTACATCCGGCCGGGGCACTAAGCGTCGTGTGCTTACCGACCAGCAACGTATTCGGCACTACCGCTCCACCAGCGGTAAGCTGACTAACGGCGAAGCTCCCAACGCCAAACGGCGTCGCTGAACTGACGGTCGCGAGATTACCGAGATTGTCGAACGCGATCCCGTTCGGCGCCGCGAGCGTGTCGTTGCCCTTCTTGTCGGTCGTCGGGCTGAGCGTCACGGCCGGCGTCGGACTGCCCGACGCCCCGAGCACCGCATGCGCAAATTCGACCACGGTGAAGGGCGTGTTGGCGTTGCTGGACCATAAATTGCCCGTGGCGTCGAAGGCGAGTGCCCACGGTCCCTGAATCGAATTAGCCCCGTCGTCAGACAGAATGACGTTAGGCGTTAAAGTCACTGAGGAGACACTGGTTAGCGGGGGTAGATCCCCGGCGTTGAATTCGAAAATAGTCGTCGTGCCGTTGTTCGCAACCCACAGATTCCCGTTGGCGCCGAAGGTGATGCCCAGCGGTCCCGTGAAAGTTGGATTCGAGGTGATGGTGACGGTCGGCGTCTGCGCGCCGCCGGCCAGTAGTTGTGCGGCGGTGAAGGCGAAAACCGAGTTGGCGCCATTGTCGCTCACCCACAGATTCCCCAGTGTGTCGAACACCGCCTGCTGCGGAAAGACGAAAGAGGTCGAAGTCAGCGTCACGTTCGGCGCAGGCGTCTTGTCCTTTTTCTTTTTCAGGTCATTGAGCTGAGTGGGTGTAAACTCGTCGAGCGCCGGCGCGGAAGTGCCGCCAACGAAGGTCGTGCCGCCGTCGATCACCCAAAGATCGCCCGCCGTGTCGAAGTTTACACCCTGTGGCGCGCCGAACCCGGCGGCGCTATTGAGGGTCAGATGGGGCTTGGTGTTGTGCGTGCCTTTTTTGAAATCGCCCGGATCGAATTCGAGCACGTTCGTGCCATTCGCTACCCACAGCGCGACGGTAATCTTGGGCTTAGGCTTGGCCGCCGAGATTTGCGGGTATGCGATCACGGCTGCGAGGATGATCGTCAATGAATAGAGTGCGCTGCGGCCGCGATGGCCGTAGCGCGGGTTAAAAAGCTGGTTCGTCGAATTCATTGGTTTAGTGCCTCCGAGTTAAGAAAGTGGGTGTGTCGTTCGCCCAGACCGGACGCGCGATTCTCGCGGCAGTCAAGTGATCTGGGGTTGCGGGTTTGAGAATCGAGCGAGACTCATTATAGACGAAGCAGTCCCCGCCCGGCAAATTTTAGCCCAGCCGTGACTGTCGGTCCGACCCGCTTTCGTGTTATCAATCCACCTAATCTGATCAGGGAGCGAGATTAGCTTTGCCAAGCAAGAATTTCTTCGCCGAGGATCCTCGCGCGGTCGGTCTTGACCCGGCCAAAATTGATCTGCTTCTGCAACGCGCCGAGCGCGAGGTTGCCGAAGGTCTGCTGCCATCGTGCCAAATCGCGATCGCGCGCAACGGTAAGATCGCCGCAATGAAATCCTTCGGCCACGCCGTGCAAGGCGGCGCCGATCGGCCCGTAACCGACGACACGCTCTTTTTTGTCTTCAGTTGCACCAAAGCGATCATCTCCGCCGCCATCTGGATTTTGATCGGTGACGACAAACTCGACGTCCGTGAAAGCGCGGCGAGTATCGTGCCCGAGTTCGCCACCAACGGTAAGGACGCCATCACGGTCGAGCAGTTGCTGATCCATACCGGCGGCTTCCCGTTCGCCCCTTACGCACAGCCGGAGTGGCTCGATCGCAAGCGGATGCTTGAGCGGTTCAAGGAGTGGCGGCTGCAATTCCCGGTCGGCCAGCGCTTCGTCTATCATGGCCTCTCGGCCTTTTGGGTACTGGGCGAAATCATCCGCCGCCGCTCCGGAATGGATTTTCGCGACTTCGTGCGCGAGCGCATCGCGGCGCCGTTGGGCCTGCCCGAGCTGCGCCTCGGACGTCCGCCGGCTGAACAGGGTCGCATCGCCGAGGTCGTCTGCATCGGCGAACCCTTGGCGCCCGCAGATTATGCGAAGATGGGCTTTCCGCCGCCTCCAGCGGAAACCATAGTTACCGAGGACGCGATAATTGGCTTCAACCATCCGATAGTACGCGAGTCGGGCGCGCCCGGTGGCGGCGGCATCATGACCGCGGCCGAGCTCGCCATGTTCTATCAGGGGCTGCTGCACAATCCGCCGGTGGCCGGCGGTGCGCCGATCTGGAAGCCCGCGGTGCTCAAAGAGGCTTTGCGCGTGCGCTCCGGCGATTATTTCGATCCGATTTTCAAATACAAATGCAATCGCGCGCTGGGTGTTATCGTCGCCGGCGACGACGGCTTCGCGAACTATCGCGGATTCGGCCGCGCCACCTCCCCTGAGGCCTTCGGCCACGGCGGCGCAGGCGGTCAACTCGGATGGGGCGATCCAGTGAGCGGAATTTCTATCGGCTACTGCACCAATGGTTACGATCGCAACGAAATTCGCCAGGGTCGGCGCGGCGTCGCGATCTCGAGTCTGGCCGCCGTCTGCGCCGCCTGAAAGGAGAAACCCCCATGAACGATTTAGTAATTCGCAATGGCCGAATTGTTGACGGTAGCGGCGCGCCTGCTTTCCACGGCGACCTCGCTCTCGCCGACGGCAAGATTGTCAGTGTCGGCGGCAAGGCCGGTCCGGGTCGTCGCGAAATTGACGCGAACGGCTTGCTGATCACGCCCGGCTGGGTCGATATCCACACGCATTATGACGGTCAGGTTGCCTGGGACCCCTATCTGTCGCCGTCGAGTTGGCACGGCGTCACGACTCTCGTCATGGGAAATTGCGGCGTCGGCTTTGCTCCGGTCGCGCGCGGCAAAGAGGAATTTCTCATCCGCATGATGGACGGCGTCGAGGATATCCCGACCGAGACTTTGACGGCCGGGATCAATTTCGAGTGGGAGACTTTCCCGGAATACCTCGACGCACTATCGCGGATGCGCCGCGTGCTGGATGTCGGAACCCATGTGCCGCACTGCGCCGTACGCGCCTACGTCATGGGCGAGCGTGGGGCGGATAATCAGGCTGCTACGGCCGAGGATATGCGGCAGATGGCCGCGGTCGTCCGTGACGGTGTCAAGGCCGGCGCGCTCGGCGTCAGCACCTCGCGCACGCTGATCCATCGCACACGCGACAAGGCTTTCGTGCCCGGCACCTTCGCGGCAGTTGAAGAGGTCGTGGCGCTGGGACGCGCGATGGGCGAAACGGGCCACGGCGTCTTTGAGATAATCTCGGATATCACCGGCGATGACGCCGATCTCGAATGGATGGCGCGGCTGTCAACCGAAACCCAACGCCCAATTTCTCTGGCCGCCCTGATTTCGCGCCGCTCTGGAATGAAGATGCGCGAGGTTCTCGATTTCATCGAGCGCAGCAATGCGCGTGGCGCGCGGATGGTGGCGCAAGTGGCTGCGCGGCCGGCGGGAACGCTGATGAGTCTGCAAAGCTCCGTGCATCCGTTCAGCACCCATCGCAGCTATCGCCAACTGATGGCCGGGCTCAGCCTCCAGGAGCGTGTTGCGCGGATGCGCGACCCTGACGTCCGCGCACAGATTCTCAATGACGCGCCGGCAGTCAAGGAAGAACAGACCCTCGGAATGGTCGCCGGCTTCAAGCATCATTTCTCGCTGGGCGATCCGCCGGACTACGAGCCGACTGCCGACCGCAGCATCCTGGAGCGCGCCCAGCGCTCGCATCGGACGCCGCAGGAGGTCGCGTACGACACTTTGCTGGAACGCGACGGCCGCGAAATCATCTATATGCCGCTGGCCTACAAGAACTATTCGTTCGATTCGATTCTGCCGCAGCTAACGAACCCGCATACGATCCTCTCCTTGAGCGATGGCGGCGCGCATTGCGGCGTGATCTGCGACGCGAGCATGCCGACCTATCTGTTGACGCATTGGGTGCGCGATCGCAGCCGCGGCGCGCGCATCCCGCTTGAATTCGCGGTCAAGCGTCAGACTCACGACACCGCACAACTCTATGGCCTGCGCGATCGTGGAACCCTTGCGCCGGGTATGAAGGCGGACATCAACCTGATCGAATTTGATCGCTTACGGCTGCATCCGCCCGAAATGGTTTTCGATTTGCCGGCGAATGGCCGCAGATTCGTGCAACGCGCGGACGGCTACAAATTCACAATCGTCAGCGGCGAGGTGACTTTCGAAGATGGCGAGCCCACCGGCGCGATGCCGGGTAAGGTCGTCCGCGGTCAGTAGTCCGCGTCCGATCACCGGGTCATGGGCCCGATGCACCAGGAGGGACAGAAATGAAAGTGAGAACAATCGGATTGACGATCGCAGCGCTAGCCGGCGCGATGATGCTGTTCTGGAGTTATGGCTTCAACGCCCGCGCCAGCACCGATGCGAAGGCGGAAATCACTGACATAGAAACCAAGGCGCTGGCCGCCAATACCGCCGACGAGCTGATCGCGTTCTACGACCCCAACGACATCACGACCTACGATTACATCCCGGGTCTCGAATACGTCGGCTACAAGGCGGTTCACGGCGATCTGGAGAAATTCTTCGGCGGCACGACGGAGGTCAAGGGCGCCTTCGCAGATCTACGGGTCGAGACCGACGGCACGATGGGCGTCGCGCACAGCCTCCAGCATTTCACCTGGAAGGACAAGAACGGGGTAGGGCACGAGGCGACGTTCCGCGTGACCAATTGCTACCACAAGGTCGATGGGCAGTGGAAAATCTTCCACATGCATACCTCGTTTCCGATCGATCCCGCGACCGGGCAGGCACAAATGAACCTGCCGGTGAAGGTCGCAGCGCGTTAGACGCGGAACGGGTTTTCGAGCACGATCGTGGCGTCGCGCGCGGCGCCGACGCCGATAATCGCGAGCTGCACGCCGCAGAGCTCGCGGATGCGATCGAGATAACCGCGCGCATTAGCCGGCAGTTCACTGAGACTGCGGGCGGCGCTCAAGTCTTCGCTCCAACCCGGGAGCTCTTCATAAACCGGCTTGACGCGGTCGAGGATGCGGCGGTTTGGCGGAATTTCGCCGAAACGTTTGCCGCCGCTTTGATAGCCGATGCAGATGCGGATCGGGTCGATTCCGGTCAGCACATCGAGCTTGGTCACCGCCAAACCCCACATGCCGTTGAGCCGAATGGCGTGGCGCGCGAGGACGGCGTCGAACCATCCGATGCGGCGCGGGCGGCCGGTCGCACTGCCGAATTCCGCGCCTTCCTCGCGCAGGGCGTCGGCCAAGCGCCCGCTGATCTCCGAGGGGAACGGCCCGCCGCCGACCCGCGTCGCATAGGCCTTGGTGATTCCGAGCACAGCGTCCAGGCCGCCGGCCGGCACTCCCGCCCCGCCAAAGACCGCACTCGCGCCGCAGTTCGACGAGGTGACGAACGGATAGCTGCCATGATCGATGTCGAGCATCACGCCATGCGCGCCTTCGAACAGGATGCGCTTGCCGGCCGTGATGGCGTCGTGCAGGAAGGCCGGCGTATCGCACAGATAAGGACGCAAGCGGCGTCGCGCTTTGCCGACCGCATCGACGATCGCGCGCGCCTCGAGTGGCTTCGCTTTAAGGACACTCTTCAGGTACGCGTTCTTCTCGGCGATATTGCGTTCAAGCTTTTCCGTGAAAGCCGCGAGATTATCCATCTCGTCGAAACGCAAACCGACCCGCGCCATCTTGTCTTCGTAGGCCGGGCCGATGCCGAATCCGGTCGTGCCGATCGCGCGGCTGCCGAGCCGCGCCTCGCGTGCGCGGTCGATTGCGCGATGATACGGCAGGACTAAATGCGCGTCGTAGCTGAGCTTCAGATCGTCAGGGCCGAGCGTCCGTCCGCGCCGCTTTAAGGCGTCGATCTCTTCGACCAGCGCGATCGGATCAACGACCGTGCCGGTGCCGATCACGCACACTTTGCCCGGATGGAGCGCGCCGGCCGGGATCAGCCGCAGAATGAATTTCTCGCCGCCGACCACGAGGGTATGTGCGGCGTTGTTCCCGCCTTGAAAACGTACGACCGCGTCGGCGTCGATGGCGAGCAAATCAACGATTTTGCCCTTGCCCTCGTCGCCCCACTGCGCACCGACCACTGCGACGCTCTTCATTTCTCCTGCATGCCTGCCGTTTGCGAGCGTGATCGCGCCGCGTGCCGCCGCGCATGTTTCCGACTCCCGAAGTTCATCGATCAGAGCCGGATGGTCGCTGCCGAGACAATCGCCGGATGCGTCTTGAGCTGTTCGAGCACTGCCACCGGCACCGGTCCATCTATCTGGAGCAGGCTGAGCGCCATCCCGCCGGCGCGATCGCGTCCCAGTTCCAGCCCGGCGATATTGATGCCGGCCTCACCGAGCATCGTACCTACCGCCCCGACCACGCCCGGTACGTCGCGATTATGCAGCATCAGGAAGTAGCCTTCCGGCGGCGCTTCGATGCGGTAGCCGTCGATCCGGATGATCCGAATCGCGCGGCTGCCGAAGACCGCGCCGGCCACCTCATGCACGCCGTTCTCCGTGCGCACGGTGATCGTCAGGGTATTTATGTAATCGGCAGTTTCGCGCGACCGCGTCTCGGTCACCGTGATGCCCCGCTCGCGGGCAAAAAAAGGCGCGTTGACGTAATTCAGCGCCTGATCCAAAAAGCCGCCGAGCAGACCCTTGAGCACTGCCGCGACGATCGGCTCGCCGCGAAGGTTTGCCGCCTCGCCCGCGAAACCAACCGTCACCTGGGCCGGCGTCGCATTAATCAACTGCGCGACGAGTTGCCCAAGTTTCTCTCCGAGATTGAGATGCGGACCGAGGACTGCGAGCTCCTTGACGCTCAGCGCCGGAATATTGACTGCGTAGCGAATCGTTCCTTCGGTGAGAAACTCCGTGATTTGCCTCGCGATATCGATCGCAACCTGGACCTGCGCCTCGTCGGTCGCCGCGCCCAGATGAGGCGTTGCGATCACGTGCGGATGATGGATTAGTGGATGATCTTTTGGTGGTGGTTCCTCGACGAAAACGTCCAGCGCCGCACCCGCCACCTTGCCCGTATCGAGCGCTGCGAGCAGCGCCGCCTCGTCCACGATGCCGCCGCGCGCACAGTTGATCACGCGCACTCCCGTCTTCATCCTGGCGAAGGCCGCCGCTCCGATCAGCCCGCGCGTCTCGTCGGTTAGCGGCGCGTGCACGGTGACGAAATCTGCGCGTCGCAGCAGCTCATCGAGTTCAACCTTTTCGATATTCATTCGAGCCGCGGCTTCCGCCGTGAGAATCGGATCGAAGCCGATAACCTGCATCTTCAGCCCGCTCGCGCGCTCCCCGACAATCCGGCCGATATTGCCGAGCCCGATGACGCCAAGGGTCTTGTTGCAGACCTCGGTGCCGACAAACTTGCCGCGCTCCCACAGGCCGGCGCGCAGCGCGGCATTGGCCGCCGGGATATGCCGCGCCAGCGCCATCATCATCGAGATCGTGTGTTCGGCGGTCGTGACGCTATTGCCCATCGGGCTGTTCATCACGACGATTCCGCGCCGCGTGGCGGCGTCGAGGTCAACGTTGTCGACGCCGACGCCCGCCCGCCCGATGACCTTAAGGGATTTGGCGCGATCAAGGAGCTCGCGTGTGACGCGCGTCGCGCTGCGAATGACCAGGGCCTCGTATGGTTCTATGACCTCGGCCAATTCAGCCGGACTCAGCCCAGTCTTCAGGTCGAAAGTTATGCGCGGCTCGCGTTGGAGGATTTCGATCCCTTGCGGCGCGAGGGAATCACTCAGCAGCACGCGGAATTTTTCTACGCTCCCCTCCGCCATGACGCTACTTAAGGCCCTGTCCAATTATCTGCTGGGCGGCGGCGACGCCCGTGCCCAGCGCGATTCCATAGCCCAGGCGTTGGAGTCCCAGTTCGAGCGCGCTTATCACCACGAGCATGTCGAACGGACCGACATAGCCCATGTGGCCAATGCGCACGAGCTTGCCTTTCAGATGATCCTGCCCGCCCTGGACTGAGACGCCGAGCTCGTCGCGCATCAGGCGCACGAGCCTGCCGCTGTCGAAGCCGGAAGGAGTCAACAGTCCGGTCACCCCCGGCGCGGGGCTGTCCGCTGCGAGCAATCCGAGCCCGAGCGCCGCACCCGCCGCGCGGGTCGCTCGCGCCATCAATTCGTGACGCGCGAAGACACTCGGCAGGGTTTCAGCGTGGATCATTTCAAGCGCCTTGTTCAGGCCAAAGATGAGCGAGACGGCTGGGGTGTAGGCCGTAAGATGGTCGTCGCGCTGAGCCTTGAGCTCGCGCATCAGATCGAAATAATAGCGCGGCGCATGATTCGCCTTCGCGCGCTCCACCGCCCGCGCAGATAACGCGATCATGCCCAGCCCCGGCGGGATCATCAGAGCCTTCTGGCTGCCGGTCACGAACGCATCGACGCCCCAATCGTCCATGCGCTGCTCAAAGACTCCGACCGAAGTGATCCCGTCGACCACCAGCATCGCGTCGCGGGTGCGGGTGAGCGCGCCGATCGCGGCCACCGGATGGAGCGCGCAGGTCGAAGTTTCACTGGCCTGGAGATACACCGCGCGCGCCGCTGGCCACGCCTTCAGCGCCTCTTCGATCTGCTCCGGCCGCAGCGCGCGTCCCCATTCGACCTTCACTTCGCGCGGACGAGCACCATATGCCTCGATCATTTTGCCCCAGCGTTCGCCGAACTTGCCGCCATTGACGAAGATTGCCTCGTCGCCTGCTTCGAGCAGATTGGTGACCGCGGCCTCCATCGCGCCGGTGCCGCTCGACGCCAGCAGGATCACCTCCTGCTGGGTGCCGAAAAGCGGTTTGAGGCGGTCACGCACCGCGTCCAGCACGGCGCTGAATTCGGGCGTCCGATGATGAATCAGCGGCCGCGCCATCTCGAGCAGAACTTCGGGCGGCGCCGGAACCGGTCCGGGCGTGAATAGATATTTCTTCAGCGTCGCCAATACTTTAGATAGTTTGGACTGATTATATGAAGCCGCGGCGGCCAAAAAAAAGCCTGGTGCCCGCTATCGCGAAGCGCCAGACCCCAATGCATCTTAAAGCCCCCAAGGCTGCTGATTGATAATGGGTAATCGCCGCGCGCGAGTCAAGCTGAGATTCGGTGCCGTCGCGGGCTTAGAGGCCACCGATAAGCGCCAGCCATTTCTACGGTCTTAGGTTCAACGCTGCACTCCTGTGAGCAGCACCCGTGGTGCCGTCAAACTCCTTGGTGGGCCTCGCTCCCTGTGCGAGACCCATCAAAGCGATCGGCCGACCGCTTCGGCGACCGGTTTGAGCGCGGCCATCAGGGCGGCGAAGCTGGCGGGCGTGAGCTGCTGCGGGCCGTCCGAGAAGGCCGCGCGCGGATCGGGATGGACCTCGATGAGGAGACCGTCGGCGCCGGCCGCGACCGCCGCCAGAGCCATCGGGGTGACCAGCGACCAGATGCCGGTGCCGTGGCTCGGATCGACGATCACCGGCAGATGGGTCCACTCCTTGAGCAGCGGGATGGCGTTGAGATCGAGCGTATTGCGGGTCGCTGTTTCGAAGGTGCGAATACCACGTTCGCAGAGCACGACGTCGGGATTGCCCTCGGAGAGGATATATTCGGCCGCCATCAGAAATTCCTCGAGCCGCGTGGACATCCCGCGCTTGAGCAGAATCGGTTTGCGCAGCCGTCCGAGACTGCGCAGCAAGGAGTAATTCTGGGCGTTGCGCGCGCCGACCTGGAGCATATCGGCGTGCGCGGCGACATTCTCGATATCGTGGGCGTCCATGATCTCGGTGACGACCGGCAAGCCGACGCGCCGGCCCGCATCCTCGAGCAGGGTGAGGCCCTCGGCCTCCATCCCCTGGAAGGCATAGGGAGAGGTGCGCGGCTTGTACGCGCCGCCGCGCAGCAGATGAGCGCCGGATTGTTTGACCGCGTCGGCGGCGCCATCAACCTGAGCGCGGCTTTCGACCGCGCACGGACCGCCGATAATCGCCAGACGGCGCCCGCCGATCGCCACGCCGTTGACGTTGACGATCGAGCCTTCGGGACGGACCTCGCGGCTGGCGAGTTTGAAGGTGCGCAGCACCGGCATCACGCGATCGACCCCGGCGACCGATTCGAGATGAGTCAGTGAATGGCCCTCGCCGCGCTCCTCGCCGACGCAGGCCACGACGGTCCGCTCGACGCCGCGGATGACGTGGGCGCGGTAGTCGAGGGCCTCGACCGCGGCGATGACGTAATCGACGTCAGCCTCGCTCGCGTGCGGCTTCATCACTATGATCATAGAGACATTGTAGTATGCTTCAATTGAGGAAGACGACACTCGATGCGTGAATCACTCAAGCCTTTGCGGTTGATCCATACCTCCGATGTGCATCTGGAGAGCGATACGCTCGGCGGCGGGCCGCGCGGCGACGCCTTTCGTGAGCGCGTTCGCGGCGCGTTCAACGGCGTGGTTGATTTAGCGAATCAAAAGCAGGCGGATCTGCTGCTGATCGTCGGCGATCTCTTTGATTCCAGCCGCGTCACTGCTGAAGCGCTGGACTCGGCGATGCGCACGATCGGACGGGCGCGGATGCCGGTGGTGATGATTCCGGGCAATCACGACGCGCATGATGAGCGCTCGATCTATGCGGCGATGCCGCCAGAGACGCTTCCGGTGAATCTTCATCTAATACTTGAACTTGATGGCAGGACCCTCGATTTTCCGGAGCTGGGCGCGCGCCTGTGGGGCCGGGCTCTGAACGAACATTCTCCCGACTATCGGCCCTTGCTGGGAATTCCACCGGCGGCCGGCGATCGCTGGAATATCGCGCTGGCGCACGGCCTCTATACTGAGGGCGGTGAGACCCATCGGTCGTCGCCGATCACGCCGCAGGAGATCGAGGCGAGCGGCTATGATTACATCGCGCTCGGCCACGTCCATCTGTTTGGCGATGTCTCACACGGGGCGACACGGGCATTTTATTGCGGAACGCCTGCGCCGCTTTATGCTGGATCGGAGGCGGGTTGGGTGGCGGAGGTTAACTGCACGCCGGGCGCGTCGGTCAAGATCGACCGCGTGATGGTTACCGACCCGTCAGCGGTATCAATCGTTGCCGCGGGGTAGTATGCGGAACGCTAAGAATCTTTCCTACTTGTAGCCGTGCAAGTCCGGCTCACCCTCGGCGGCGCGATTGCTGGTGAGCATCGGCGGCGCCGCGGTTGCAGGCTGGCTCAGAGCCGGGAAAGTCTCAGCGAGTCGCTGGCGCATCCGCTCGAAGCTCTCAGCGGTAAACGGCTTGGTCAGATAATCCAGGACGCCCTCGCGCAGGAAGGACTTCTTGACTTCGGGGAAGGCCAGGCCGCTGATTACCAGGACGGCGGCGTCGGGATTCTCGCTGCGCATGATGCGGAACAACGCGAGTGCCCCAAGACCGCCGATTTGCGGAACCGCGACGTCGAGGGTAACCAGATCGGGCGACACCGTACGAAAGAGATCGAGCGCCTGCATGGTGTTCTCGGCTTCGGCGACGACCGAACATCCGAGGCACTCGAGGTGATGGCGCAAAACGTCGCGAACGAAGACCGAGTCGTCAATGATTAGTACGCGCAAACTCATAAGCAACCTCCGCGGCCTCGTCGTAACAGCAAGTATACAGGCGAAAGCCCGATACGTTCGTCAATTACGCAATTAAGTTAAGCAACTAGCGGGCCGTCACCGGATCGCGATTTTCATAACTGGTGGCTCATTAGAGATGACGATGGCGGCGCGACTTTGTTTCACGATGAGACATGGGCAATTTTGGGAGAATTTTGGGGTCATTTTGCCCCGGATTGTTGTGGCGATCGTGGGACTTCGGGCTAAAGTCAAAGGTGCTGAAAGCAAGTTGTGGGGAGCAATATAACTCGATAGCGCATTTTCGCGTCTGGGCATGAATTCAATTGAGAGGGTGACAGCTAACTTCCAGTCAACAAAATGAAGGATGCGCGGCTCACGATCTACCCGACTGCACGCAAGGTCGAGGATCAGCTAATGCGGCTGAGCCGCGGCGGATGCGTGCTGGGGCATCATTTGATCACGCTACCCCAGGTGGTGGACGCGCTGTGGCTGGAGACGGGTGATCGGCGCGCGAGTCTGAGTCATATGGGCGAGCGGCTGGCACTGAACGAGGCTGTGGCGCGGGCGAGAGGTCGCGGCGCGGTCGGCGCGGTCGGGGCCGGGATGAGCGATCAGATGCTCGCGCTGATCCGGCGCTTGAAGAGCGCCGCCGCGATAAGTGCTCAGGATTGGCGCACGGTCATCGCGACCGTCCCAGCCGCGGCGGCTGCGCGGCTCGCCGACTTCACTGCGGTGTTTGCCGAGTATCAGGCGCTCCTCGGCGAGCGCGGACTGGCGGACCGTCACGACCGCGAGGCCGCAGCGCTCGAGCTTCTCCATCGGCTCGAGGCCAGTGGCCGGCGTCCGCAATTACTCGAAGGCGTCGGCCAGCTCCTCGTAGCGGAGATTTACGATCTAAGCCTGCTCCAGTTCATGACGATCACGGCGATGATCCGGGTCGTTGGTGATGCGGAAGTGACGATTCAGGCGGCGCCGCACAAGGTCAACGCGATCGGCTTTGCCGAGCTGACGTGGAATCGTTTTGTCGGTGAGGAATCGATCGCGAACCAGGTGCTGCCGGACTTCGTGCGGCGCGACGGCCGCAGCGGGCAGTTGGGTTTTATCCTCGAACACCTCTTCAGCGATATCTATCCGCTGGCTCCGCCAGCGGACGGCAGCGTGACGGTGATCGAAGCCGCCGACGCGCGCGAGGAAGCTGAGACCGCGGCGCGAGTGATTCGGCGCAGGCTCGAGGAGGCCGGGGGAAAAATTCCGCTGGAGCGGATCGCGATCGTCGCGCGTGACCTGACGCCGTATGACGATTACCTCGAGGCCGCGTTTCGCCGCTATCGGATCCCGTTGCGGCGCGAGCTCGGACCGCCGCTGCGCAGGACGATTCCGGCGCGCGCGATCCTGGAGATCCTGCGGCTGCCGCTCGAAGGTTTTCCACGCGAGTCGCTAATCGCGTTGTGCCACAGCGCCTTGATGCCACTGGCGGCGGCGCGTTATCGCGCGCTTCCGCGCGAGGCGGGATATATCGATCAGAGCACGCGGCCGCTGTGGGAGTGTTTTGCGCAACGGCGACGGGCGCTGGCTGACGCGCTGGCGACAGCGGAGGGAGACGACCGTGATCGTCTCGCGCGCCGGCTCGCCACGCTAGAGCGCGGCGCTGATGTATGGGCTGAGCTGCTGGAGATTCTGAATGCGCTGGCGACGCCGGCCACCGTCGCGAGTCATCTAGCGCGTCTGGTCGCGACACTGGAGCGGCTCGGATTCGATCCGGCGGCGGCCTCACTCAGCGATTCCGCGGCGCGCGCCGCGGGTCCCGTGTGGCGAGCGCTCGACGAGATTGCCGCCGCTGCGGCCCGCGTCGCGCCTGAGCGCATCCTGCCGCTGCAGGAATTTGCCGACTTGCTCGAAACCATGCTGAGCGAGACCTCGCTCGAATCGACCGACGATAACGGCGGAACGGTCCGCGCGCTCCCGATTCTTGAAGCGCGCGGCCTCGATTTCGATCTCGTGATCGTGCTGGGCCTCAACGACGGCCGCTTTCCGCAGTACCATCCCGAGAATCCGCTCGTCGCCGACGAGACCGCGCGCCTCGTCAATCGCGAGCTGGTGGCGCGGCTCAGGGATCGCTTCGGCGCCAGGATGCCCGACGCGCCCGGGCCGATCCTGCGATCACGGAGCGCGCGCAACAGTGAAGAGCCGTTCCTGTTCTTTCTCGCGCTCTCGATGCCGGCGCGGGCCGTCGTGCTCTCATTCGCGCGCGAGGATGAGCGCGGCAGGCCGCTCGAGTCCTCGCCATTTCTCGCCGAGGTCCGCGCCCGTCTCGGCGTCGAGTGCCAGGTCGAGAAACGGGCCGCCGGCATGCTCACGCCGTGGGAAGATTGCTTCACTGAGCGCGACGTCCTCAATTCCGCCGCAGCGGCAGGAGGCCTCGAGCGGCTAACGCAAAGCTGCGGTATCGCGGAGGCCCGAGTCGCCTCGATCAGACGGCGGATTCAGATCGAACACCATCGCGCAGATTATTTCGCGCGGCCGACGCGTGAGACGCTGTTGGCGCGGCGGCAACGCCTCGCGCGGAAATCCAAAGATTGGACGACTGCCGCGGCGCGAGCGGCCGACGAAGAGAAAAGTTCGCGGGCAGGCGAGTTCGATGGTCGCGTCGCGCCCGACGCGAGCCTGGCTCAGGGCCTGCTCACGACGCTGAACGGCGCGCCGCGTCCGTGGAGCGCCGGGCAATTGAGTGAGATGGCGGTGTGCGGCTTCAACTTCTTCGCGCGGCGGATCCTGCGCCTGCGCGACGCCGATGAGCTCGAACACGAACCGACGCGGCTCGAAACCGGCGACCTGGTACATCGGATTCTCGCAGATTTTTTTGCCGCACAGCCGAATTTTGCCGACCCGACGGCGGCGCGCGAGACCGCGCATGCGGTCGCGGAACGCTTCCGGCTGAGCGAAGCCGCGGCGGCGCGCGATCCGGCCTTTTTCGCGCTACGCTGGACGATTATCGACGAGATGATCGCCGAGGTCGTCGTCCATGAAATCGCGCGGCGCGGCGAGAGCGGCGAACCGGACGGACTCGACCTCGAATATCGGCTCGCCTTTCCTTTCGCGACCGGCGACGGCAGCGACTCCCCGATCATGATCGAAGGCTGGATCGACCGGCTCGAGCGCTATCTGGATCCCGGCACGGAGACGATCGCGCGGATGCGCGTGGTCGATTACAAAACCTCGCGCAACCTCAAGTCGCTCGCTGAGTTGCTCAAACCCGCCGGGTTCGCCATGACTGACATGCAGATGCCGGTCTACCTGCTCGGCGCGGCGACCCAATGGCGCGAGCGGCTGGCGCCGGACGCGACGCTCGAAGCCAGCTATATCGCGCTGCAGAACCGGACGAAGGAGAGCGCGCCGCTACAGGTCCCGCGCGAACTGCTCGCGGACGCGCCGGATGGGCTGGTCGCTGCGCGCGTGCGCGAACTAATCGCCGACGCCGTCGCCGGCCGCTTCGACGTCGATCCGCTCGAATGCAGCGAGTGGTGCCCGTACCGTCCGGTCTGCCGCTTTCAAAAACCCGCGGCGTAGCGAGGGCGGAAGCGAGCATGACCGGACGTAAGCTCCAGCTCGGCGTGCAGCAGGCCGCGGCGATCAACGCGGCCGGGAATCTGCTGATCCGGGCCGGCGCCGGCTCGGGCAAGACCGAGGTGCTGGCGCGACGGATGGTGGCGCTGCTCGCCGGGGATTCTGATGGAGGGTCGCCGCAGGCCGGCGGACTTGCGGGCCGTCCGCCGCTGGCGCCGGAGGCGATCGCGGCGATTACCTTCACGGAAAAGGCCGCCCTCGATATGTGCGCGCGGATCGCCGGCGTGCTCGAGGAACGTATCGCCGAGGCCGCCGAGAGCGCGCCGGCGCGATGCGAAGTCCTGGTGCAGGCGCGGCGCAGGCTGGCGCTCGCGCGTATCTCAACGATTCATGCGTTCTGCGCGCGAATCCTGCGTGAGAACCCGGTCGCGGCCGGACTCGATCCCGGCTTCGAGGTACTCGACGAATACGAGAGCGCGACCTTCTTTGAGCGGAGCTGCCGCGAGACGCTGGTCGCGGCGGTGCGCCGCGACGACCCCGG
Source organism: Candidatus Binataceae bacterium (assembly GCA_035308025.1). NCBI lineage: Bacteria > Candidatus Binatota > Binatia (SeqCode) > Binatales (SeqCode) > Binataceae (SeqCode) > Binataceae bacterium (SeqCode). The sequence continues at coordinate 20,935 of DATGHL010000021.1, read as the reverse complement.
CGCGCGCTTTCTGATCCGCGCGCGCAGGCTGCGCGGCAGCGTCTATCGCGAAGGTGCGCTCGATCTCTTACAGCGAATCCTGACCGAAACGGGTCGGCGCGGCCGCGACGCCGCCTGGATCCTTGCGCAAGCCGAACAGAGCGTGGCGCAGCTGGCGCAATCGCCGGATCAAACCGCAAGCTGCGCGCAGGAGCTGGTCAGACTGATCGACGAATTGCTGAATTATCGAGGAAACGCCGGTGTCGCCAAGCTCGACCCCCTGCGCTACTTGTGGCCTTCCGCGCGGCCCTCAGTGCTCAAGCTTGACGGTGCAGCGGCGCCCGCGGCAATCGAAATCTTGCGCGAGGTCTGCGCCGCGCTGCCCGATGCGCGTGGAAAGACGGGCGCCGCCGTACAGCAGATTCGCAATCTGGTCGCGGCCAGTGCTACCGGCTTCGGCCTCGAGGGCGATCTGATCGCCGGGTGGGGCGAGCGGCGCGCGGTTGGGCCGACGCGTGAGGTGGCGCAACTACTGCTCCGCGCACAACGCGACTTCGATGAAGCCAAGCGCCGCGAGCGCGCCGTCACCTTCGACGATCTGCTGATCGCGGTGCGCGATCTACTGCGCGATCAGCCGGCCGTCGCGAACCGTTACCGAATTGAACTGCGCGCGATCCTGGTCGACGAGTACCAGGACACTAACGCCGTGCAGGACGAGATCATTGCACTGCTCACGGAGCCGCGGCCGAGCGCTGCGCCGCCAGCCGAACTGTTTATCGTCGGCGACGAAAAACAATCGATCTACCGCTTTCGCGGCGCCGACGTGCGCGTCTTCCGGCGCGCGCGCGCCTCCGCGCCCATGCCGTTACCGCTGGCTGAAAATCGGCGCTCGACGCCCAATATCCTGAATTTCGTCAACGGCCTGGGCGCCTCGGCGATGGCCGCCGACGATGCCGCGTCCGCGGCCGCCTATCGCGTGGTTTGGGAGGCGGCGCACGCCCTCACGCCGGCGCGCAGCACGATATTTGATTACCCGGTCGAGATTATCCCGGCTCCAACAGATGCCGACACGCTTGGCGGCGGAGTCGCCGCGGGCAAACTGAATGCGGTCGAGAAGCGCGAGCTCGAAGCACGCGCAATCGCCAACCGGATACGCGCGATCGTCGCCGCGGGCGAGCCGACAATCGCAGCGCATGGCGGACCGCAACCAGCGGCTTATCGGGATATCGCGGTGCTCTTTCGCGCCTTCGCGGATATCGCGATCTACGAGCAGGCCTTCATCGCCGCCGCCATCCCCTGCTACACGGTCAAGGGCCGCGGGTTCTATGGGCGGCGCGAGGTGATCGATCTCGTCGAACTGCTGGCGGCGGTGGACGATCCACGCGATTCGCTGGCGCTCGCGGCGACCCTGCGCTCACCGTTTTTCGCCCTCTCCGACAATACGTTGCTTGAGATGGGCCTGCGGCTGCATGAGACCGCAGGGAGCGGCGGCCCGGCCTCGCTGGCCGACCTGCTTGCCGGGCCAGGCGTTGACTTCGGCCGGCTGGCCACCGGACGTGAGGAGGCCGAGCAGGCCTGGCGGGTGCTCGATGAACTGCGGCGCCTGCGCGGCCGCGCGCCGCTGCTCGAGATCGTCGAGCGCGCGCTCGAACTGACTGATTATGAAAGCGTGATGGCCGGGCTGCCGCAGGGAGCCCAGCGGGTCGCCAACCTGCGCAAGCTGATTGATCTGGCCCGCCGCTTCGACGCGCTGCATTTTTTTTCATTTCACGATTTCGTCGTTTATCTGCGCCGTCTGCTCGAGGAGGAACCCTACGAGCCGCAGGCGCAGATTCTCGGCGAGAGCGAGAACGTGATCCGGCTGATGACGGTACATCAGGCGAAGGGGCTGGAGTTTCCGATCGTGATCCTGGCCGACGCCGGGCGCGGCCCCAACCACGAGACTCGCACCGTGCTGCTCGACCCCGAAGGCGGTTTGCTTCTGCGCGCGACTACGGGCAGCGGCGGCGATGAGATCCCGAACGCCGCGCTCGACCGCTACCGCGAGCGCCTGGCGGACGAGGAGGCGGCGGAATCGGTGCGGATTCTTTATGTCGCGCTGACCCGCGCCCGCGACCGGCTGATCGTCAGCGAAGGCGCCAATACGACGGGTTGGTCGAAGCTCCTGCGCAAGTTCGTCGGGGAGGAGCGCTTCGCGGAGTTCGCGCGAGCGGGTTCTGCGACTCTCGATATCGAGCATCCGGCGGCGACGATCGTGTTGCGTCGCGCTGATTTGAGCTTCGCGGACGGCGCGCCGGCGAGCAGCGTCGCGGAGTCAGAGGAACCACTTCCGATCATGCGCGACCGGCTCACGGCGCGCGTCGCCGCGCAGGATGCCATGATCGTGAGTCCGACGGCGCTCGCGGATTTCGAGCGCTGCCCGCGACAATACTGGCTGCGTCACGGCCTCGGACTGCCGGAGCCGGCGCAACCAGGATCCGGCGGCGGCGCGACAGCGATGGGCGCGGTGACCCATCAGGTGCTCGAGCGGCTGGAATTCGGCCGTAATCGCACTAACACCGATAGGGTCATTATCGAACTGGTCGAGAGCCGGGGGGGCGCGGCGGGGCTCGATTCCGCTCAGCGCGCGGCGATCGTGCGCGACCTCTCGCGTTACATGGCGACGGTCTCCGATCGCGAGACGATCGTCGGCCGCGAGCTCCCTTTTATGCTGGATGCGGCGCCCGGGCTGTTCGTGCGCGGGCAAATCGATCTCTTGCTGCTGGATGGCTCGACGATCGTGGTGCGCGACTATAAGTACTCGCGCGGCGCCGAGGCCGCGCGGTATGCGGTGCAACTCGAGTGCTACGCGCTGGCGGCGGCGACGGCGATGCCCGGACACGCGATCGCGGCGGAGCTCGTCGCGCTGCGCGACGGCCCGCAGACCGTCGCGGCGAGCCTGCCTACGCTCCAGCAGATTCGGGTGCGGCTGGCCGCTTTGGCCCAACAGCTCCAGCGCGCCAGGCGGGAGCGCGAATATCCGAAAAAGCCGCCGCATGCCGGCGCCTGCCGTGAGCTCGGATGTGCCTACGTGCGCCGCTGCTGGCCGGGGGCGGACCCGCGGAACGGAGTGGAGCGAGCACCGGGGCGGCGGAGTCTTGTCTTTGACTAAGCCTCGCTGACTCGGCCACCCACACGCGGTATGGTCAAAGATTGACATGTACCGCGCGCCGATAAAGCCTGTTCATACGCAAGGCTAACAAGCTTGAGGGGGTAGTTGTTCGATGAAACGCGCGACGATCGCGATAGGATGTGCGCTGGCGCTGCTACTCACCTTGCGGCTGCCGAGCTTCGCACAGCCCGCCGATACGAATCCAGGTACGGGCAGCGACCAGCCGCCGGCGGCGGGGCAGCTCCAGTCATCGGGCAGCGATGCGGATCAGCCCGATGCGGAACAGACACCGTCAGACGATGGCGCCCAAGCCGACAATCCGAACGCCGACATGAACTCCGACAGTGATCAGAACGATCAAGGCGACTCCGATTCCAACGACGATCAGAACTCCGATAGCGACTCGGATTCGCAATAGAACGGAACGTATCTGGTTGGCGTGACCGCGAGCGCACAACCGATGAAACCGTGAACCAGTGAAAGAGTCAAATTCATGACGGCCGCGCGGGTTCGAGTCGAGCAGCTCAGCACGCGCGAGGGCTTCGAGCGCTTCGCGAAACTACCCTACGAGATTTACGCCGGGCGCGACGCCTGGTGGCCGCCGGACGTGCAGAACGAAGTGGACCTGCTAGCGGGCCGTGCGCTGATCACGGCCCATCTGGATCTGCAGCCGCTGGGCGCCTGGCGCGACGGCAAGCTGGTCGCGCGCGTCAGCGCCGTCGTCAACCATCGCTACAACGAGCACTGGCGCGAAAAGCTCGGACAACTGATCCATTTCGAAGCGTTGCCCAACGAGGATCAGGCGGTTGCCGCGATGCTCGAGGAGGCGCTCACCTGGCTGGCGCGGCGCGGGATGGCGGGGGCGCGCAGCGGCTTCGCCGCCTTCCTGGATTACCCTTACGCGATTGACGGCTACGGGGAACTCTCCTCGTTTTTGCTGCGCGGTAATCCGGAGTTTTACCATCGCTACTTCAAGAACTCGCGCTTCTTCACAGAGAAGGGGCAGGTGGATTACACGGCAAGCCTGACACCAGAACTGCTCGAACGTTACAGCGCTCTCGAAGCCGCAGCCGGTCGCGCTGGGGTCCGGCTGAAAAGCTGGCGCGAGTATGGGTTCCTATCTGCGATCGACGCCTGGACGGACGTGATCAACGCCGCGTTCGATCGCCATTGGGGCTGGAATCCAATCACGCGAGAAGAGGTTCGTCCGATGCTGATGCCGATGCAGGGAATGCTGGTCGCAGAGCTCTCGATTATCGCCGAGCTGGATGGCGCTCCGGTGGGCGCGGTCTTCGCGGTACCCGACTTCACCGCACTGCTTGCGCAGGTCCGGCCCGGAGTCAAACTGCGGCCGGAGCGCGGCGGCGGCACGCGCGGCGCGCTCATCAATGTCGGAGTGCTGCCGCAGGCGCGGTCGCGCGGGATCGCTGCGGCAATGGCGGCGCGCTCATTCCTCGCGATGGCGCGTAACCGGATGAAATTCGCCGGCTATACCTTGGTGCTCGATGATAATTGGCCCTCGCGCCGGACCGCGGAGAATCTCGGCGCGCAGGTCACCGGGAATTTCGTCACCTACCGCCGCGCCCTCTAGCGACCGCGCCCCGCCGGATAAAATTTCGCTAGCCAAATCCGGCGAAAGCCGCTCGCGTCCGGGCTCGTCACGATTTACGCGTGAGGCGCGAGACTCGCTCACGCTGCGCTGCGCCACGAGCGTGAGCGGGCGGAGAGCAGCGCTGGGCGCTAGCGCTGCGGAATCTGTCAGTGCCGGACAGCGATTCGCGGCAAAAGCGGCATACTGCTTATGGCTTTGAGAGGTGCGCAAGGGCCGGCCACGGTTGTCGAGCACGGCGACGCGTCTGCCCAAGACGACGTAGCTCTCCTCGCAACGGCGGCAGTAGTAGAGCCGGGCGCTCGGCGGAAACCCGGAGGTCGGTTGGGTTGGCCCGATTGTGAACTCGTGCCGAACTTCGAGTCGATCCAGCGAGGCGCTTTTCCAGAACTTCATCCGAAAGAGCTTGCGCAAACTCGATGCCACTTCGAGGTGACTGAACGCGAGGCAAAACGGGCCGAAAGCCTAGTGAAAATGATCTCGTCGTCGAGCGACTGGATGACCGCCCCAACGCAAAACACACGGTTGCATTGCATTCTGAAATGAGCGCACTGCCGCTGATGAGGGGTCCGGTGCGGTTGGCGCGGCGTCATGACTGATTCGGCTCGTCGCATCGCGATTGACACGCCGCGATGAATCGCGGGAAATTGACTCGACCGGCTGACCTCAAGTTCATTGCAAGGAGACCTACGGCTAATGCGCCTACTGCACACGATGATTCGCGTCAACGATCTCGACGAGACGCTCAAGTTTTACTGCGACGGCCTCGGCATGAAGCTGCTGCGCAAGAAGGACTTCGCCAACGGCGAATTCACGTTGGCCTTTATCGGTTACAACGAAGAGCGCGAGGGCGCGGTGATCGAACTCACCCACAACTGGGGCAAGAAGGGTTACGATCAGGGAACCGCGTTCGGCCATCTGGCGATCAGCGTCGATGACATCTACGCGAAGTGCGCCGATCTGAAGCAACGCGGAGTCAACGTCGTGCGCGAGCCCGGCCCGATGAAGTTCGGCGGCCCGGAGATCGCCTTTGTCGAGGATCCCAACGGCTACAAGATCGAACTGGTGCAGCAAAAAGACAGCGACGCCCTCAAGTTTGAGTGAGACAAAGATGAAAGCAGCAGCATTCAAGAAGCAGAATGAAATGACGGTGATCGACGCGCCGAAACCGAGCGCGGGCGCGGGGGAAGTCGTGCTCAAGGTTCACAACTGCGGGATCTGCGGCTCGGATCTGCACGCCTGTCAGTACGGCTTCGGGATGCCGGCGAATTCGATTATGGGCCACGAGTTCTGCGGCGAAATTCATGAGATTGGCGCGGGCGTGCGCGGCTTCGAGCTGGGCCAGCGCGTCGCCGGGCTGCCGTTCGTGATGTGCGGGGAATGCGATCGCTGCAAGCGCGGGATGGAGATTCATTGCCTCAAGCTCAAGGGCCTCGGTCTCGGCCAACTCCCCGGCGCCTATGCCGAGTTCGTCGCATGCGCGACCACGAGCCTGTTCAAGCTCCCCGACAACGTGACCTCGCGCGACGGCGCGCTGGTCGAGCCGCTGGCGGTCGGCTTGCATGCGGTCAAGCGTTCGGGCGTCAAGCCGGGCGAGATTGCGATCATCATGGGCGCCGGCCCGATCGGACTCGCGACGCTGACCTGGGCGAAAGGCAAGGGTGCCACGGTTGTGGTCTCCGAGATCGCGGAGGGGCGCGCCGAGCTGGCGCGCAAACTCGGCGCCGATGTCGTGCTCAATCCCAAAGTAAAGGATCCGGCCGAGCAGGTGCGCGAGATGACGGGACGCACCCCCGATTTGATTTTCGAGTGTATCGGCGTGAAGGGGACGCTCGACAATGCGATCAACATGATCGGACCGCGTGGCCAGATCGTGGTGGTCGGCGTCTGCATGGAGCCCGATCAGATTCAGCCCGTGCAGTGCATTTTCAAAGAGGTCAGCGTCAACTTTGTGCTGGGCTACGATCCGGCCGATTTCGATGAGACCATCAAGGCGCTGGCCGGCGGCAGGATCAAACCGCAGCCGATGGTTACCGACATCATCGCGGTCGATCAGGTGCCCGAGATGTTCCGCACCCTGAAGCAACCCGGCGCGCACGCCAAGGTCCTGGTCGAGTTCCCGCACTAGCCCGAAGTTAATTCAGGCAACCGTCAAGCGTCGAGAGGGTTCATCACCAGGCCGGTGAGCAGCTTGGGGAAGAAATAGGTCGATTTTTCGGGCATTGTCGCGCCGGCGGCCGCCACGCGCGCGACGTCGTCGACCATCGGCGGATTCATCAGAAAGGCGCCGTCAGCGGCGCCCGTCGCGACTTTAGCGAGCGCGGCGTGAGCGTCGATCGTGTATTCGAGACTGCCTCCTGCGCGAACTTCCTCAGCGGTGATCCCGAAAATTCGATCGAACACGAGCGCGTGCAGGATCGAGACTTCCAGTTCGCGCACTGCGGGCGGCGCGGCGGGCATCGTGTGGGCGAGGATCGTCGAATCGCGCAGCGTCAGAATTTTGAACTGAGGATCGCCCTTGAGCGCGACGCCCAGAGCGCCGCGTCCCAGTGAAGTCAGCGCAGCGCGGAAAGTGCCTGGGTCGGCGAACTCCTCGATGGCGAAATGGTCGCCGCTGCGCGCCGCGAACCGCATCGATGCGTCGGCGGGGAGCTGCCGCACGACGCGATGAGTCGGCAGAATCACCAAACCCGGATCGTCAAAGGCGACCAGCGTCATCATCACGTAGTCGAAGGGCTGCGCCGATTTCTCGCTGCCTGCCTCTATGCGCCGGCGGCGGTATTCTAGGGCGGTCTCGTAGCGATGGTGTCCGTCGGCGATCAACATTTGTGCGTCTGCGAGCGCATGCTGCACGATTGCAATCTCTTCGGGCGTGGTGATCGCCCTTATTTCATTGACGATTCCAGCCTCGTCAGTGGCGGCGATCGTGATCTCGCGGCGCGCGATTTCGCTGAGCAGCTTTTCTAAAGCGGCGTTATCAGAAGAATATAGTGCAAAAATCGAGCTGATGTTCGTGCGAGTCGCTTCGAGCAGCTTGAGCCGGTCCTCTTTGGCCTTGGGAAAGGTGCGCTCGTGCGGCAGGATTCGTCCACTGCCGAACGCCTCCAGGCGGACCCGCGCGATCAGCCCCCGGCGCTCGAGCTTCCGGCCGTCATGCGCGAAGCGTTGCGCGTAAAGATAAATGGCCGGACGGGAAGCGCGGGTCACTACGCCGCTGGCGCGCCATTCGGCCAGGGTCGCGGCTGCCGCGGCGTAGGGGTCAGCTTCGCGGTTCAGCTCCAGTCGAATGACGTTGTACGGACTGCGCGCGTAGAGCTCGTTCTGTCGGGCGGCGTCGATCAAATCGTAGGGTGGGGCGACGACCTGATCCCATGAGCCGACCTGAGTAGGGTCGAACGCGAGCGCCGCGAACGGCTCGATCCGATGAGTCAGACTCAACGCGGCGCTCCTGTGGCCGTCAGCGCCTCGGCGATCACGGGTTCAGCGATCGCGCCGGGCCGGACGATACGATAGTTGTTGTGAACAAATTCGATCACGGTTGAGGGTGCGCCTCCGGACAGGATTCCATCTTCAAGTATCACTTTAATTTTATCGGCGAAGACGGCGCGAAGCTGATCGGGCGCGCTAATCGGAGGCTGTCCGGCCAGATTCGCGCTGGTTGCGGTGATTGGCCGTCCCAATCCTGCCGCCAGTGCTCGCGCGAGTGGATGCGACGACACACGCACGCCGACGCCGCCGGCGCCAACCAGGGCCGGATGCAATCCGGGGCGCGCGGGCAAGACCAGCGTGAGTGGTCCCGGCCAGAACGCCGCAGCCAGACGGCGCGCGTCGAGCGGAATCTCGCGCGCCAGCGCAAAGGCTGACTCAGAATCGGCGGCGATCAGTGCAATTGGCTTATCGGGATCACGGCCCTTGAGGGACAGGAGCGCCTCCATCGACGCGGAAGATTCCGGATCTGCGGCCAGACCATAGAAGGTCTCGGTGGGATAGACCACCAACTCTCCCGCCCGCAAGGCCGCGATCGCCGCTTCCAGATTCCGATTCAATCGCTGCTCACCCATCTGTTACCTGAGCGCGCGATAAGCGATGTCGCGGCGAAAATGCTTGCCCTCGAACTCGATCAAGTCCGCGGCCTGATAAACGGTTGCAACCGCTTGCGCAAGGGTTTCTGCGAGCGCGGTTACGACCATCACGCGGCCACCGGCGGTGACCAGGCGGCCGTCGCGAATCGAGGTGCCGGCATGGAAGACCTTCACGCGGGTCTTCTTCAGCGCCCATTGAGTCTTGAGCGCGGAGGGCTCGCCGCCGTCGAGGCGGGCTAAGCCGTCAATCGGCAACTGGGTGCGATATTCGCCCGGATAGCCGCCGGCGCTGAGCACGAGCGCGACGGCCACGCGCGGCGACAGCCTGACGACCGCCTCGTGCGCGCGCCCCTGCGCGATTGCCAACAGAGTGGCGGCGAGGTCGCCGTCGAAACGCATCATCAAGGCTTCGCATTCCGGATCGCCGAAGCGGACGTTGAATTCGAGGACGTTGATTTTGTCGCGCATAGTATTTTCGTCGCGAGCGACCATCAGGCCTGCAAACAGGACGCCGCTGAAGGGCGTCCCGCGGCGCGCCATTTCACGCAGGGTAGGGCGTATGACCTCGGCCATCACGCGGCTCTCGAAAGCGCGGTCGAAACGAGGGATCGGCGAGTAGGCGCCCATCCCGCCCGTATTGGGGCCGAGATCGCCGTCGTAAACCGTCTTGTGATCCTGCACGCAGCCGAGAGCAACGGCGTCGTGCCCGTGGCAGAGCGCGAAGAAGGAGACCTCCTCGCCCGCGAGCCGCTCCTCGATTACGACGCGGCTGCCGGCGGCGCCGAAACGCCGCTGCTCGAGCGCTTCTATGAACGCCGCGCGCGCTTCGGTCGCGTCCGCGCAAACGGTGACGCCTTTGCCGAGCGCCAGACCGTCTGCTTTGACCACAAGGGGCCCGGGATGATCTTCGATGTAAGCGAAAGCGTGATCGCGATCGGCAAAAGCCTCGCCGGCGGCGGTGCGCACGCCCGCCGCGAGCATCACGGATTTGGCGAAAGCCTTGCTGGCTTCTAGCTGCGCCGCCGCGCGCGAGGGTCCTAAGATGGTGAGGCCGCGCTCGTGGAACGCGTCGACGATGCCGTCCGCCAGCGGATCCTCCGGTCCGACGATCGTGAGATCGATTTTTTCCTTGAGCGCAAAAGCGGCAAGCGCGCCCGTGTCGGTCGGTGGGATCTCAACCGGCTTGGCCAACTGCTCAATGCCCGGATTTCCGCTCGTGCAGAAAAGTCCCCAGACCGTCGGACTCTGATTGAGCCTCCAGCAGAGCGCATGCTCGCGCCCGCCCTTGCCGATCACCAGAACTTTCATCGATGCGCATTATACACGCAGAGCAGGTGCGGCCGGAGCGATCAGGCAGGGGAGGGTGGTCGGCTCATCACGAAGCAGCCCGGGCTCGTGAGGCGAGCCCGGGCCGCAATTTCGTGAATTTCGGCTGGGTTAAGCGGCGCGGCGCGGACGCGCGACATCGCGCGCCATAACTTTGTCAGCTACCGGCGCGAAGATTCTCGCGTTGGCAGCCTTCAAATCGATCGCGTCGCTCATAATCATATCGGGGGTGCCGCCGCGCGAACGCAGATCTTTGAGCGTTGCTTCAAGATCGTCGGTCTCAATCTCGTAGAGCGCCAGATACTTGTGTGATTGATCAACTTTTCCGCCTTGGGTATCTGCGAGGCGGAAACGCTGCGCACAGACAAAACCGGGGACGTTGAGCACGTCGGGGATGTGCTGCTCGTTGTACCAGCGGTTAAACTCGGTCTCCTTGCCTTCGGTGGCGTTGGTCAAGACGACGAAGGTGTACTTTGCCATGATATCCTCCTGAGATTCGCGCTGAGATTTTGCGGCGCCATCGACGGCTGCCGCAGTACGGATGCTAGTCGGATCGCGCGCCCACTGTCCAATCGTTCAACTATTCGTCAGACCACTTGAGCATCGCGCAGCGCGCCGATCTCCTCCCACGAATAGCCGAGCTCGAGCAGGATTTCCTCGGTATGCTGCCCGTGCTCCGGCGCCGGCTGAGCCTCGTGCGTGACCTCGCCGTTGAGCGTCACGGGACATCCGGTCACCGTGATTTTGCCGGCGACCGGATGCTCGAGATCGAGCAGATAGCCGTTGATGCGCGCCTGTTCGCTCGCGAGCACCTGTTGATAGTTCGCGACCTCGGTCACGAGGATATCCGCGTCGGTCAGCTCCTTGAGCCATTCAGCGGTGGATTTTCGGGGGAAAATGCCGTCGAGCACTTTCTCGATTTTCGCGCCGTGGAAATTGCGCGTGACGTTGTCGCATTCGGAATCGTTGAGCAACTCCTCGATTCCCATGATCCGGCAGAAGCGCGGCCAGCGCTGATCGTCGACCCCGGCAATGCACAGATGACCGTCACTGGTGCGAAAGGCGCCCCAGATGCCGTGCAGAAATGGATGGCAGCGGCCGGCGCGCTGCGGTTCCTCGCCGGTCATCGACGCGTAGTTCAGTTCGAAGCCTTGCGCGGCGATCATCGTGCCGTAAATGGAAGCATCAATCCGCTGTCCCTGACCAGTGCGTTCGCGCGCGAAGAGCGCAGCGAGGATGCCGCCCGCCAGCGTCAGCGCGCCGGCCTGATCCGCGATCGCGGCGCCCGCGGGCAAGGGGTTGTCGTCCGGCATGCCGGTCTTGGACATCAGGCCGCTGGCCGCCTGCGCCAGCGTGTCGCGGCTCGGGCGCTTCGCCCACGGGCCCTGCGGACCCCACGAACTCGCCTGCGCAAAGATGATGCGCGGGTTCACCGTAAGTAGCTCTTCATAACCGAGTCCCAGCCGTTCGAGCACGCCGGGCCGGTAATTGGTCATCAGGACGTCGTGCGTCTTCACCATCCGGCGCACAATTGCGATCGCCTCGGGCTTTTTGAGATCGGCAGTGATGCTGCGCTTGCCGCGATTCATCGCGGTGAAGTAGTGCGAGACATTCGCATTTTTAACGTTCGGCCCGCCGATTAGCTGCGCCAGCAGCCAGCGGCTCAGATCGCCGATCTCGCGATTTTCGACCTTGGTCACCTCGGCGCCGAGGTCGGCGAGAAACAGCCCGGCGAAGGGTCCCTGAATCTCCTGCGCGATCTCGATAATCCTGACGCCCTCGAGCGGCTTGCTCATCTTCCCGGCCTCCGCGTCCCGATAATCTCATCAAAGCGCGTCGAGCATAACACCAGCCGCTCGCAGGGCAAGGCGCGTGGCGCGATTAATGCGCGGTCATCGCTTTGTGCGGATCGTTTCTGCCCATCAGCAAGACCAGCGGCAACATGCAGAGGCAGGCGACGGCGAGGAGCCAGAAAGTATCGATATAAGCCTGCGCCGCGGCCTGTTGCTGCACCATTCCGTAGATGCGGCCGAGCGATTGGTGCAGCGCATCGGGTTGACTGAAACCGGAGTGCGAGAGATTCGTGCTCAGGCCGTCACGCATGCTACGGAACTGGCCGTCGTAGTTGGTGATGTGGCGCGCCAGCGTGTCCTGATGGATCTGGCTGCGACGCGCCACCAGCGTCGCACACATCGAGATGCCGACGCTGCCGCCGATATTGCGGAAGAGATTCGCGAGACTCGAGATCTGATTGCTGTTTTCGCCGGTGGCCGAGGCGAAGGCTGCAGTGTTGATCGGGATGAAGAGAAAAGCGAGGCCGACCGATTGATAAATGCGATACATCATGGCGGTGCGAAAATCGATTTTCAGATCAAGCCCGCACATGTGAAACAGCGCCAGCGCGGAAATTGCAAAGCCGATTCCGGCGAGCCAGCGCGCCTCGAACCTGCCGATCAGCGTCCCGACCACCGGCATCAGGACGAGGATCGCCAGCGCGCCGGGCGATAATACAAAGCCTGAGAGTTGAGCGGTATAGCCGAGCAATTCCTGCAGGAAGAGCGGCAGCAGCGTCGTCGAGCCGTAGAGCACCACGCCGAGCACGAACATCATCAGTGCGGCGATGGCGAATGAACGGCTGCGGAAGAGCTTGAGATCAAGAATGGGATGCTGCTGACGCCACTCCCAGAGCACGAAGATGAGCAGCGCGGCGACGGCGATGACGCTCAGGATCGCAATGAAATGCGATTGAAACCAATCGTCCTCCTGGCCCTTGTCGAGCACGACCTGCAGGCAGCCGAGGCCGAGCGCGATCAGGCCCAGCCCGATGTAATCGACGCTCTGTTTGCGCGCCGCGGCCTGGCTCGCAGCGTTCATGTAGGGCGGATCATCGACCATGCGGTAGGTCAGCAGAAGCGATATTAGGCCCACCGGCACATTGATGAAGAAAATCCAGCGCCAACTGAAATTGTCGGTGATGAAGCCGCCCAGCGTCGGCCCGATCGCCGGCGCCAGCACGACCGCCATCCCATAAACCGCGAACGCCATCCCGAACTTTTCGGGCGGGAAGGTATCGGAGAGGATTGCCTGCTCGCTCGGCTGCAGACCACCGCCGCCCGCGCCCTGCATCACGCGCGCGCAAATCAGCACCGTCAGGCTGGGCGCGATCCCACATAGAAACGAGCTTGCCGTGAACAGCGCCACGCAAGTCATGTAGAAGCGCTTGCGCCCGACCCGACCGGTAATCCACGCGCTGATCGGCAGCACGATCGCATTGGCGACCAGGTAGGCGGTTAGAATCCAGGTGCTCTCGTCAACGCTCGACGAGAGGCCGCCGGCGATATGCGGCAGCGAGACGTTGGCGATACTGGTGTCGAGGATCTCCATGAAGGTCGCCATCGTGACCGTCAGCGCGATCGCCCACGGATTATGCCGCGGCTTTACCCGCACCGGCGCGATCGCTCGCGGCGCGGCGCTCATCGCAGCCAGACGGTGGGCTCGACCGAAAGTCCGGGACGGAGCGCATGGTCGCCGTCCTGGCCCGGCCGGAAGCGGATGCGAATCGGCAGGCGCTGCACTACTTTGACGTAGTTGCCGGTGGCATTTTCCGGCGGGATCAGGCTGTACATTTCACCGCTGGCCCCGGCCATCCCCTCGACGTAGCCGTCATAATCGCGCCCGAGTTCATCGACATGAATAGAGACGCGCTGGCCCGCGTGCATGCGACGGACCTGCGTTTCCTTGAAATTGGCAGTGACCCAGATGTCATCGAGTCCCACGACCGCCATCATCTGCTCGCCCGGCTGCACGCGCTGCCCGACCTCGACGGTTTTTTTGCCGATTACGCCGTTTATCGGCGCCACGATTTTTGTATAACTCAGATTCAGCAAGGCCTGATCGAGCGCGGCCTGCGCCGCCTGCACTGCAGCCTCGCGGGCGGCGATGACCTTGGCGGTTGAGTCGGCCGACGCGCGGTCGGACTCGACCGTGGCTGCGGCAACGCGGTCGAGGCGGATTTTTTCCTCGTAGTCGTCCCGCGCGACGACTCCCTGCTTGAGCAAATCGGTATAGCGCGCAGCGTCGCGAGTGGCTTTCACGGCCGTTGCCGCGGATTCATGTGACTTGTCGAGCGCCGCCCGATAGTCGGCGCGCGCGCCGCTGACCTGCGCCTCGGCCAGCGCGAGGTTGGCGCGGGCGTTTTCGACGGCCACCTGTTGATCGCGCGGATCGACCGCGGCTAACCACTGTCCGGCTTTGACGCTCTCGGTCTCCTGCACATAGATCTGCGCGATCGTGCCGTCGATCCGCGCCGAGATCGGCGCGATATGGCCGTCGATTTCCGCATCGTCGGTCGCTTCGTACGAATGCAGATAGTTCCAAAGCGGCACGCCGGCGACGGCCAGCCCGGCAAGAATCGTAATCGCGATAAGAATCTTTACGAGCGTGCGCGCGCTAACCAGGCTCGGCGTGGAGGTCGCCACCGCTGCCGGTGACAGATGTGATTCACCACCTGCTGCGGGACTATCCATGGCTTCATCCCCCTTGCGTCACGATACGATCGACGTGGTTGCGGATCATCGATTGAATCTGTTTGAGATGATCACTGGAGAACTCCTTCCAGCCCAAGCGCCGCAGCGCCGAGTTCCGGCCCGTGCGAAAAACCAGGATTTGTCCGAAAATCGCGATCGCGCTCAGAGCAAGCGTGTGCTCGTTCTTCGGTGGCTTGAGCAGCGCGCTCAACAGGCCCGCGAGGACGTCGCCAAGCCGCCGCATGAAGCCCTCATAAAGTATGTCGAACGCGGCGCCGGGCGCGAGTTGTTCCCGCATGATGAAGGCGCACCAGTTATCCGCCTCCCGCCAGCCGACCAGAACCGTGACGAGCGCATCGAGGTAGCGATGCAGCAGACCCAGCGCTTCTTCGCGCGGCAGCCGCGGATTCTGCAAGGCCTGCTCGATCTCGTCGAGCAACGAGGCCATCTGCGCCGCCATCCGATCGACGATGTGTTGGGCAGCTGCGCGGTAAAGCCCTTCCTTGCTGCGGAAGTGGTAGGGAATTGCCGCCAGATTGGCGCCGGCGCGATCGGCCAACGTCCGTGTACTCGCGCCGTCGAAGCCGTATTCGCCAAAGACCGCCAGCGCGGCGTCGATCAGCCGCTGACGCGTGACCTGCCCGCGCTCCTGAACCTGCCCGCGCTCCTGAACCTGCTCCGCTGCTGCACGCATTCGTATCCGGACTCCATTGCTCATCAGCAAATTAAGCCATACGATTATAAAAGTCAATCGATTGAATGAAATCCAGTTTAACAATTTGACAAGCTTTCGGCGCAACCGGTGATTAAGCTGCGCGCATGGAACCGAGCATCTATGAGTTTCCCACGATCTTCCGGCGGGTGCACATGGAGCGCCCGGGGGATATCGAGGACGAGGTGAGCTTTCTCAAAAAAGTCTGGCAGCGACACTACAAGCGTCCGGTGCGACGCGTCCTCGATATTGCCTGCGGGGACTCGCCGCATGGGCAGATTTTGGCCGGTGACAAAATCAGCGTCGTCGGAATCGATCGCTCAGCGACTATGATCGCGGCGGGACGGGCGCGCTCCGGCGGCGTCGAGCGAGTACGCTTCTATCGGCGGCCGATCGTGAAATTCAGTCTGCCCGAACCACTCTTTGACGCGGCGTTTTTCATGTCTGAAACTTTTCCGGTGCTGCACGGCAACCAAGACTTAATGTATCACTTTAAGTCGGTGGCTAAATGCCTGCGGCCACGCGGATTGTATTGCATCGATATCGATCGCCATCACGGCGTCGAGCTCACCGCGCGCCGCAGGCCATGGCGGCGGCGCAAAGTGAGGGTAGGGGGGGTCGCCGTCGAGGTGCGGGAATTCTATCAGCCAATCGTCTGGCCTGACACGATGCAATCGATCTACGAGCTGGAATGCACGATCCATTTTCCTGAGCGTACGGTCGTCACGCGCGACGTCATCCCGGTGCGCTACACCACGCCGCCGCTGATGGAGCTCGCGGCCCGCGCCTCAGGCTGCTTCGAGATGATCGCGGCTTACGCCGATCTCTCTTTTGAGACTCCGCTCACAGAGTGTCACGGCCGCTGGCTAGCAGTGCTCAGAAGATCTAATGCCGGATAAAAGGCCTCGATGCGGATTTCGACCTAGGCCGCGAATCTGCGCGGGTCGAGCACCTCGCATTCGAGCCTTACGCCCGCCCGACTTCGCTAGTTTGGCTATCAGGAGCTTCGCGCGCAGGCGCTGCAACCTACGCGGGCGGGTTGTTCTGGGAGCCAACCACGGGTCATTCTGATAGGAAGAAGGTAATAGGCGCGACGGCTGGTCGACCCTGACGGCCTCGCGTTCAGCTTCTCTCGAATAGCTTGCCGATCCAAGACCGCGTGGCCAGTTCGAGCTCACCTTCGAAGGCTAGCGTGCGTCCATCGGACTGCCGGACCTCAGGTACCTGTGTGCGCCAGCGGTGCTTGCCGATACTCTCGTAGCTGCCGACGCCGTTACTGGCGACCTGCTCACCATTGTCCAAGTAGGCGATGCCACACCAACTATAGGTTCCACTCTTGCCGCCGCCCACGACGAAGGTTGCAGTTCCCAAGACCGTGCCCATTCCTGTTACCGACCCTTCGGTATTGGCTTGCAGAATAGTGCTACCATGCGGGCCAATACTGAACGTGATCGTGTTGAACTTGGCCGAATATTCTCCTACGAGCTTCCCGGTCGCCATATGAAAGACCTCCTGGAGAAAGATTCACCGATTTCAACTCATCTTTAGACCAAACGGCTTCGCTCAGCAAGCTTTAGCTCCCTTTGGTCCGCGGTGTTCGCCCACCCGTTATCATCGCTGATGCTGTTCAACCACGAAGCCGACTGCCTGCCAGCAGTCGAAAAATTGGAGACCGGCTAAGGGTTTTGGATTGGGCGCGAGATAGCGCCGGTCTCGGCTGCGCGGTTTGGCACTAGAGCCGGTTCGTAGGTCGCGACGCAGGGCGCGCCGGGGGCGAAAAAATGCTCGATGCGATCGTGTTCCCGCGCCAGGAAGATCAGGCTCGACGAGCGCGTGCCGTAATCGCCCAGATGCATACAGAGCGAGTTGGGACGGCCAGAGCGCGGGTCCAACTGGGTCGAATGATCGGCCAGCAGCGCGCTCAAAGCGGCGCGATTACCCAGCGGATCGCCGGCGAAATCTTCGCGCCGCGCCAGCTCGGCGAAACGGCCGTGCGAGCGGCTGATGCGCGGACACTCGAAATCGTCGATGTCGATGTTGGTCAAAAGATGGAAGCCCGGGGTGAGCTTGATCAACGTAATCTGGGCGAAGCGGTTGTAGGCGACAAAAGCCTCGTCGCGCCCGGCGATCAATAGATTGAAAGGGTTGTAATCGCCGCCGCGCTGACTGGCCGCGAAATCCGCCGCGGCCCTGACGGACTCGTGGCGCAACGCGTCCAGACAGAGCATCCCGCGCGAGCGCAGCCTCGGATCGTTCTCGGCCTCGCCATTGCGGCGATTAAGCAGCCCGGCGAGAATTCCGTGCTCATTGATGCCCAGCCACGTGCCGCTCGCCCGCAGGTCTTTACCGCCGACCACTAAGGGCTGCTGGGAAAGGATGGTTGGCGGGATCGTCGGGCGCTCCAGATATTCGTCTCGGTTCGCAGCCACGACAACCGGATAGTCGGCAAAGACCTGAAAATAGATGGCGAGCGTGCACATACCGGATTCAACTTGCCAAAGAGTCGCCTCCAATCACAAGAGGTACGTTGACCAATCTCGTGCTCGACTCAGGCCGACTCGACGGCGCGCGGTGCGGTCAATTGGCGATCGTGGCGGAATGCTTCCCCCGCGCGCACGCGCCGTGATATGCAAGATGGATTGCGCGGGAGGGAGAGTTCCAGCTGCAGCAGCCGAGGAGGGTGAATGTTCTCATCGATCGACGAGGTAATCGAGCGCTTTACGCAGAACAACTATATTGCGAGCCGGCGCATCGCGACCGTCATCTATCTGGCCACCGCGATGGGCAAGCCCGTGCTGGTCGAAGGCCCGGCAGGCGTCGGCAAGACCGATCTCGCGAAAGTGCTCGCGAGTTCACTTGACCTCGAGCTGATCCGTCTCCAGTGCTACGAGGGTCTCGACGAAGGCAAGGCGCTCTACGAGTGGGAGTACGCCAAGCAACTGCTCTACACGCAGATTCTCAAGGACAAGGTCAGCGAAGTGCTGGTGGGAGCGCAGGGACTCGCGCAGGCGGTCGACAAGATCGCCGCCGAGGACGAAGTGTTCTTCTCGGAGCGCTTCGTGCTGCCGCGTCCGCTGTTGAAGGCGATCCGATCCGACAAGCGCGTCGTCCTGCTGATTGACGAGATCGACAAGGCCGACGCCGAGTTCGAGGCCTTCCTGCTCGAACTGCTCTCGGATTTCCAGGTGACGATTCCGGAAATCGGCACGTTCAAGGCGAAAAATATTCCGCTGGTGATTCTGACCTCGAACAATGCCCGCGAAATGTCGGACGCCCTCAAGCGCCGCTGCCTGCACCTCTATATCGATTTTCCGAGCAAGGAGCAGGAACTCGCGATCGTCAAGATCAAGGTGCCCGACGCCGCCGTCGCGCTGGCCGAGGACGTCGTGCTGCTGGTGCAGTCATTGCGCAAGCTCGATCTCAAGAAAACCCCCGGGATCAGCGAAACCCTCGATTGGGTCAAGGCGCTGACCTTGCTCAACGTCCAGAATCTCGACAGCGCCCTGGTCGACGAGACGCTCGACACGATCGTCAAGTACGAAGGCGACGTGCGCAAGGCGCAGGACGAGCTCAAGGAATATATGCGGCGGGTGCGCGCCAAACGGGGTGGCGGTGAAGCCGCCGCAGCCGCTCCATTGGGGAAGCCGGCGAGTGACAAAGATCTTTTGAATTGACCAAGAGATCTTTGGGTGACCAAGACCTTTTGAAATAGTGATCTTTGCTGGGTTAGCGCGACCGCGTAAAATTTGAGAAGCCTGCTGAAGCCGCCAAAGCTGTACCGCCTGCGCGGACGGCATCGCGATTGGGCCGCGGAGTAACGATGGAAGACAAGCTGGTCGAATTTGCCAACCTGCTGCGGCAGAACGGCGTGCGTGTGTCGCTGGCGGAAACCCTCGACGCTATCAGCGCTTCGGAGGTGACCGGACTCAACGAGCGCGAGCTGTTCCGCTCGGCCTTGCGCTCGACCATGATCAAGCGTTCGCACGAAATCCCGGTCTTCGAGGAACTCTTTGACGTCTATTTCACCGGGCTGGGTGAAATCATCAAGGGAGCGAGCAAATCTGTGCAGGACGCGCTCGCCATGTCCGATCAGGATTTTCAGGACTTCCTTGATCAGATGGAAAAGATGCTCAAGGAGCATGGCGACGAATTGTCCGAGCTCGCCAAGGAGCTGCTGCAGAATCGTGATGGCCAACTCGAACGGATGATGCGCGAGGCCGCGCGCGCTGTGCGGATGCAGGGTATACAGCGGACCATCGAGGAGAATTATTTCGCCCGCGCGCTCGCCCGCGCGCTGGGCTTCGACAAGCTCGAGCAGGAAATCAAGGAGCTGCGCGACCAGCTCGCCAAGCTCGACATGGGCTCTGCGATGCGCGCCAAGATGGAGGAATACCTCGATCGACGCCTCAAGATGCTCGACGATATCATCCGCAAGTATGTGCGCCAGGAACGTGAGAAACGCGATCTCAAATCGCGCGAAGAAGCGCGGATGAACCAGCTCGCCGACAAGAGCTTCTACTATCTGAGCGATGAAGAACTCGACAAGATGCGCGAGGCCGTGACCCGGCTCGCCCAGCGGCTCAAGAATATCATCGCGATCCGGCGCAAGCGCCAGAAAAAGGGCCGCTTCGACATCAAGCGCACGCTGCGCAAAAATCTGGTCAACGGCGGCGTGCCCTTCAAGCTCTGGTTCGAACGGCGCAAGCGCGAGAAGCCGCAGATTTTGATCATGTGCGACGTCTCCGACTCGGTGCGCAACGCCTCGCGCTTCATGCTGCAGTTCGTCTATTCACTGCAGGACCTTTATTCGCGGGTGCGCAGCTTCGTCTTTGTCTCGGATATCGGCGAAGTCACCGAGAGCTTCCGCACCAACGACGTCAAGGAAGCGCTCGACGTCGCGCTCAAGGGCGACATCATTAACGTGTACGCGCACTCGGATTTCGGGCGTTCGTTCCGCAACTTTGCGAACGATCATCTGGGCGCCGTCAACAAGCGCACCACCGTGATCATTCTCGGCGACGCGCGTAACAACTATAATCTGCCGCACGATTGGGCGCTGCGCGAGGTCAAGCAACGGGCCCGCCGCGTAATCTGGCTCAATCCGGAAAGCCGCAACACGTGGGGATTCGGCGACAGCGAGATGGAGCGGTACGCACCGCACTGCGACCTGGTCGAGGAGTGCCGCAACCTCAATCAACTTTATCGCGTTATCGATCAGCTTGTGCCGCGCTGACGCGAGCCGTGCGCGCCTGCGCGCGGCAAGTCTGGTTGACGGTAAGGAACCTTTCGTCCAAAATGGGCGCTGTGATGGAGCACGCGCTCCATCACTCTGCTGAGCGCCCAAGGCCAACACCACAGAGAGCCCCTATGACCGGCCCAAAAGACGAATTTATCCTGATGGTGGTTGGCGGTCTGACCCTCGACCCCAATACCAAAATGCCCATCGTGGTGTTGAAGGATCCCGACAATAAACTCAATCTTCCGATCTGGATCGGACCGCTGGAAGCCGCCTCGATGGCGACCGAAATCGAAGGCATCAAGCCGCAGCGT